>NZ_JBIXLP010000045.1:0-464 GCF_053543535.1 Providencia sp. AGC89 | reverse complement strand
CTATAGGCCTAAGTGTACCTGCAACTGCTGCTCAAAAGTTACTGGGATCTGAGGCTAAAGCTATAGATTACAATAATGTGGATGGGCAACACGGAATTTTGCGTGTGAAAGGTGCGTTAACAGATAGTCCCTGTCGATTACAGATGGAGAGTACTGATCAGACGATTAATTTAGGAATTGTTGGTCTTGGTGATTTGCCTAATATTGGGGCAGTAGGACGAGGTGCAACTTTACGTATTGGTTTAACGGATTGTTTGGCTGTACAAAATGCCCAATGGGATCGCCAAATAGGATTGTTGCCTTGGAGTGTTAATCAGCCAGGAGTTAATATTCGATTTACAGGAGCGGATACAGATTCTAGTGGCCGATATCTTCAATTACGTGGAGGCACAGGATTAGGTGTGGTGATAAAAGATATTCACGGTAACCCATTAAAATTAGGTAGTTTTACATCACCTCAGTTA
>NZ_JBIXLP010000044.1:0-956 GCF_053543535.1 Providencia sp. AGC89 | reverse complement strand
CTATAAGATTGGTCAAGCAAACAACGCAGCATTATATCCAGGGCTAGGCTTTGGGGCTATTGTATCGCAAGCTGAAAAAATTACTGACGAAATGATTTTCTCTGCGGTACAAGCGGTCGCAAGTCAAGCAACTCTAGGAGCGCAAGGCGCATCATTATTGCCATCTAACGAAGATTTGCGTATTACATCCAGTATCGTGGCATTAGAAGTGATGAGAATGGCAAAATCTCAAGGCGTGGCAAAAGTGGAGCCAACGCTTTCAGAAGTGGAAGTTGTTAGAACTGCAGCATGGTGGCCAGTATACTTACCGGTAGAAGCTATTTAATTATTTAAATAATCATATTGATACTCTAAGGTTTCCTCAATGTTACTTAAAAAAGACTAAGTAGCATTAATAAAATAAAACCTGACATCTTTAAATTAGATGTCGGGTTTTATTTTACTAAGGTTATTGATAATGAAATTATTTTCACACCTTGAGGACCAAAATGGCAAGTCGTACGCAGATAAATAACCGGCTCTTCGATGTATTTTGCAACTCTTTTGGTTGGATTTTCAGGGCAGGGTTTATTGTTGATTAATCCTTTCTCGCCATCTCGTTCATAAGCTCTTTTCCAAGTATAAAAAGTTTCTCTACTGCTCCCAAAATGACGACAAGTTTTAGCAATATTTTTGCTCTCACGGGCATGATTTAAGATTTTTGTTTTATGTGCAATATCTCGTTTAGCTTTAATGTTCATTATATCTGACCTCCGGCGACAATTAGGAAAAACTAATTGTCAACCGAAGTCCAGACTTTCATAGTGTCTTTATAAATAACATAATTCAATGATAGAGCGTCCCTTGAATTTAATTCCTTTATTAACATTGAGCAAATAGGCTTTATTAATAAAGGCTTGGACTTTTATTATACCTTTTATATTGGAAAAAAGAACAGGTTGTAAGCTCCCTAATTT
>NZ_JBIXLP010000043.1:0-692 GCF_053543535.1 Providencia sp. AGC89 | reverse complement strand
TGCCAGTGCGCTGCTGTACAGCATCATCGAGACAGCAAAAGCTAACGGGCTAATCCTCTACGATTACCTGGTGAGATGTATGAAAGAGCTGGCAAAGTCAGAGCCAGATATCAACTCACTTCTTCCCTGGAACTTCTTACATTAAAACTAAAGCGCTCCGTGGGATCATGGGGCGCTTACTTTCCACTAACTGGAGGAATACAGATAGACGGTCTAAATGAGTCGCTTACGCTTATCTACAAAAATTAAGAAGACATATTGCCTTCTTAATTTTTTTGGTTTGGACTAAAATAGAGAGTGTTAGTTTAATGTTACAACTAATGTGGAGCTTCCTGTATAACGATCGGGGGCAATCGTTCCTGCTGCAGATAATGTAGAAATAACATCAATATAAGTTAATATATTTTTATCTATTTTTTGACTATTATTACTTCCTGGTGAATCACTGATAGGTATATCCATACCATTTCGTTTTAACGAAAGGGTTGATGATAAGTTTGTCCCCAATTGTAATGTTGTCTCAGTAAAACTGAATGAGACAGATGCATTTTCGGTACATTTAACACCTATCTTCGCTGAGGCTTGATTACCATTCAATCGACCAGTACTGACTATTCCATGGTCAAGATTTACTGTATCACCACCTGTTGGGCCAGTGATCTGACATGACATAGGTATGGGGTCAATTGGAG
>NZ_JBIXLP010000042.1:0-1398 GCF_053543535.1 Providencia sp. AGC89 | reverse complement strand
GAAATAGGCAAAACGTATCAAGTTGGATGAATCATTACGGCGATAATAAAAGTTACGGAACAAGATATAGTAATCATAATAATGATTACTTAAGTTATTCTGTTAGTACAATTAAAAATACTTATCCTAGCAATCAAAGCGCCTCATTAAATGTTAATTATACGACCCCAGTGACTTTACTTTCGGGCAATGTTAGTAAAGGTAATAATACCAACAGTTACTATGGGGCACTATCAGGCGGGATGGTTTATTTTGACAATGAACTCATTTTTTCATCAAAACGAATATCGAACACGTTTGCTATAGCAAAAACGGAAAATCAGGAAAATATTCCAATACAATCGTCATCAGGAACCGTGATGACGAATAGTAAAGGTTACGCGGTAATCCCTAGCATAGATAGTTATAGAACTAATTATGCCAAGATAGACTATCAAAAATTACCTAAAAATATGAATGCGCCTTATGGGATCATAGAATTTCAACCTGCCAGTGGAAGTGTTCCCTTAGTTAATTTCTACGTTAATAAAGTTAACCGCGCTATTTTGATCCCATCTTTTAATGGGAAAAAACTCTCAAAAAATTTAAGAGTATATGATAAAATGGGTAATTTACTGACAATAACTGACAATGCTGGACGAATTATTATTGATAATTTATCCCTACCGACTAATTACTTTGTTGAAATAGATGATAATAAAAAATGTACTATTGATCTTAGCGAAGATATTAGCATTTCAAAAACTGAGCTATTTACAATAATAAATCCCATTTGTTTTGTGACTGACCAAAGGATTTAGAATGATAAAATTAATTGCAGGACTACTTACTTTCCTATCTTTTAGTGCATTCGCATCGGATAGCCACGGAACATGTAACATCCGCTTGGGAGCTAATGAGATTAACTATGATACCTTGGCTGATTTTAATACAAAAAAACAAGATGGCGCAGTATATGCAGGAACCCGAATTGTTCCAGTAGTAATAGAATGTAGTGAAGAAATTATTCCATACCTTGAGTTTTCTAAAAGTAGTAATACATTTTCAAATAATACATCTGAAGCTATTTTAAATATAAATAATGCAATGCTCGATGGGAAACCTATTTTATTAGATGCTATTGAATTAAATAGTTCAAATAGAATCAACTCATCACAAAGTGATATTAAAGTTCACCCCAACATACGTATTCAACCCGCTCAGGATAAAAAAGGAAAAGTATTTTCCTTCAATTTAGTTGTTGATTTAAAAATTAATTCATTGAGTAAAAAAGGTGTTATTGTTAGAAGCCAAATACCTTTACAAACGCTAGGTGGAACTACAAGTTTAGCTATTAGCTATTCAGAAATGACCACCGCATGTAATCTTATTGTTGATTCGACCTCCATTGATTATGGT
>NZ_JBIXLP010000041.1:0-853 GCF_053543535.1 Providencia sp. AGC89 | reverse complement strand
GCTATCTATTGTATTGAGATGATTGTTATTCAATATTAACAATTCGTAGTGTTATTTTTAAGTATTATCACACCAATAAAGAGTGAAATATAATATTATGATGAAGAATAAAGGCTATCCGGTGAGTATATTAATTGGAAAAAAAATACATTGTATTCGGAAGGAAAAAGGCATCACAGGTGAGAAACTAGCGAGAATGTTAAACATTAGCCAACAACAAGTGTCTCGTTATGAGCGAGGGGTCAACAAAATTACAGTTGATTTTTTATTTGAAATCAGTGAAATTTTAGGTGTTACACTGTTTGATTTATTGGTTATAGATAAGGAAGAACTGCCTTTTGAATATTTATGTCACCATGTAAGTTCATCGATAATAAAAAAATCATAGTCATGATATGCCTATGTGTAAAATACGAGTGATTTACAAAATATAATTGATTTTTCATTATGGCTATACGATATGTATCATAATTTAAATCAAATAGATGAATGATGAATTAATAATTCAATATAACTCTATTTATTGTTTAAAGTAGATTAATTAAAAACAATAATAACTATTTTACATGATTGGTTTAAAGAATGTTTTGATTTACTGTTATTTGTGCTTAAGTTGAACCTGCAGATAATTTAGTGTAAGTTTCTCATGTATTATTTACAGGTGATTCTTGTTATGAACATTGACATGGGGCATAGAGAGCTCATTGCTGAACACAGCCCTGTAAATAATTCTTTGCATTTATCTTTCATTTAAAGGTGACCGTCTAGGCGGTCACCAAACGTTATAATAAAACGACTGATTGCCTATTTCCAGTTTTGTATTGACATACTCCATTTTTCAGACACCGATTCA
>NZ_JBIXLP010000040.1:0-1267 GCF_053543535.1 Providencia sp. AGC89 | reverse complement strand
GTGTAAAATTTGGAGATGTACTATTCAATGCCCATTTTTGGTCATTGATATAAAACTCAAAACCTAACGCTGAAATTTCATTAGCTTTTAATAATGTTTTATTAAAATTCGCTGGTGTGCCTGTTAATTGCAAACTTAACGATGGTGTATTATTACTACACGTAATTTTTATTGGAACAGACAATTCATAATCGCCATTATCAATTCCTTTCTTTGTTATAGTTTTAAAGTCAACAGTTATATCATCCTTATTATCTGAACCACTAATATCACAAGTAACGGCTTGCACAGTGACACTAACAGTAAGAGGCAAAGTCCCCCTGCTACCAGGTGAAATCTCTACAGCCTGAGTTGGAGAAACCAAAAAAAATATGCAAATTCCACCGATGAATTGCTTTAATGCTCTCTCCATTTTTACGATACCTTCATATTTATTCATTTATCTACCTATTGTGAATCATATCGCTGGGAATATTTATCTAACACTATATGATTTATTCAAAATTGATAGTGTAAAATAATGTCGCAGTAAATTGACCAAGTGTAATAGAATTATTTTGTATAGCTTCAGGAGTTCCTTGAACGAAAGCATATAAAGGAACACTCATTGTTCCTGATTCTGTTAGTCTAGGTGACAATTCCTTACCAATCTGAACACGAGATAATTTATCATCCGCAATTCCTATCACAGCACCTTTTGCTTCACTACCTGTATCAAATTTTAGGTATCCATCAGGCGTAACATTTCCTGAACTACCATTAAGTGTTATTACTATAGAATTAGCTAACATAGGATCACAATCTTTTAAGATTAAATTAAATTTTTTATTAACTGAGTGACCATGTAAATAGATTTGTTTATCGATTATGGAGCCCATATTAACTTCAATAGGAGTCTCATCATCAATAACGCAAGCCAGATTAACTAGAGTACCATCATAATTAACTGAAGTTGTATTATTACCCCAAGTTAAACTACTCGCTAAAAAACAACAAGCCGCTATTGTAACTAGATTTATTTTTATCATATGCCACCTTACGGGTAATTTAGTTCTAATGTCGCAGATGCTGTAAATTGACCAGCAGATAATACAGATTTACCACCTTTAACAGGAACAGAGTATAAGGGGATATCTAGTTTTCCACCTTTAGACATGACTAAAGTATATGGCTTATTTAACTCAACAACACTACCATTATCAGAACGATATAGCCGTATACCTAATCCAGGTTTATCAGTTACTAGAGCTTGGGTATCAAACCCACT
>NZ_JBIXLP010000039.1:0-1368 GCF_053543535.1 Providencia sp. AGC89 | reverse complement strand
CGCCTACAGAAGGGGTTATATGGGTGATAACAACCTTGTTGATGTGTTTATCTCCTTGTGTTTTTTTCACGTCAATCTTAACCGGATCACTTTGCGAACTGTTAACCTTAGCGACTAAGAGGTCTTCACCCAATGCCGTTAACATTAAGTCCGCAATGTAGGTCCCATCTTTGTTATCAACCCAAAGCACATTACCGGTTTGGTTGTGGGTTAATTTGATGTTTTTAACATCAATACCACTTAGAGGGTTATCAAACGCATCTTTTAAGGTCAGCGTCAGTCTTACACTATCCCCTGATTTCAGGTTTTGAGTTGATACCGCTGTGAGCTCGGCGGTTTTGACCACGCCGCGTGCACCCTGCGTACCCGTTCCCGAGGTGTTGGTTGCCGTGATGACAGAAGCCACATTAACTTCCCACGTTTGCTGTGCGGTTTGTTTATAGGCAGTCACTTTAACCGTATATTTACCGACTTTTTGCGGTGGCAAGGTCACGGTGTAAGCCCCTTTTGAAGTTAAGGATTCAGTGAAAATGGCGTCTATCAGTGCACCATTGAGCGTGACCTTAAAGTCATCAGCAATTTGCGTGACACCATGTTGATTGATATCAAGAGCTTTCACCGTCAGTGTTGGCGAGTTACCTGCTGCTGTTGGGGCAATAGGGCTAAGCTCCAGTGTGCTAATTTGCGTCACTTGGTTGGTATTTTGTACGTCAACAGTGACAGCTTGGCTTGCTATTGAGTTTACTGTGGCTTTCAGTGTATCAGGCCCCAGTTTATTTAACGGCAATGTTGCTGTGTAGTTGCCGTTATTGTGATCTACCCATGCCACACTGCCCATTTGACTATGTTGTAGCGCAATATGTTTACTGCTAACTCCCTTGAGTGGGTTGTGGAAGGCATCTTTTAAGCTGACGGTCAGTTGCACATTCGCGCCAGATGTTAACGTTGTGTTTGGTGCACTTAGTACCACGCTGCTAACAACACCTTGCTTGTCTTTTATGCCACTGCCATCTGTCGTTGCGGTAACGGTATCGGCTTGTGCCACGTTTAGCGTTTTTGGCTTGGATGTTAGCCCATTGGTAGAAATAACCACCTCATGAGCACCACTGAGTTGCCCCGCTAATGTTCCTGTGTAGCTGCCATCCGCTTGTTGATTGACGTTAATTTTTTTCGGTTTAAGCTGATCGATTGCGACCTCAACCTGTTGGATGCCGTCAACCGAGTTCCCTTGAACATCGGCTAAGGTAAACGTTAAGGTACTTTCTGCCCCTGCGCCTACAGAAGGGGTTATATGGGTGATAACAACCTTGTTGATGTGTTTATCTCCTTGTGTTTTTTTCACGTCAATCTTAACCGGATCACTTTGCG
>NZ_JBIXLP010000038.1:0-1374 GCF_053543535.1 Providencia sp. AGC89 | reverse complement strand
GTGTTTGCCAATCCAATTGCGCAAGGAGCATGCGCCGCAGATGCGATTGCCAGTATTGGCAGCAAGCCTTTAAATGCGCTCTTTTGGTGTGCGGGTTCTCAAGGCAGTATGTATCCGTTTACGGGGTATACGGGCAATGAATTTAGTCCGCAGGCTTCCTCGGTTCTTCTTTCTGAGCGCATGGCATTTAAGTTGCATCGGCAAGGGTTGGTGATGAACAGCGTCGGGAAAAATCAGGAGGTGTGTTACACCTATCCGTCCCCGATTATCCCGAAAGACCGTTATCGCTATCAAATGGTAAACATGTACCCCGATACGGCCCAGTGTCATCCCTTTGGTCGTTCCGTGATGCGCTGGCAAACAGGGCATGCTTCACCCAACAGTCGTAAAAATTTCGGTTATCTCATCTGGCGTAAACGTAACTGCGTTTTCCTCTAATACGAGGTCCTTTTCATGAAATCCGTTTTCTTTTTATTCGCAAGCGTGTTGCTTGCGCCGACGAGTCATGCCTTAACGGATGACCAACAGTTTTTAGAACAGCTGCGCGACCAAAGCGCGGCCTTGCTCGAACAGTCCTTGCCGCCGGATGGCTTTAAGCCACCGGAAATCTCGGCCAAGGATAAAGCCTGGATTGATAGCTTATTAGCCAAACAGCAGCACGCGCAACAACAGGCCGCGGATGCGGCTAAAGCTCAAACAGCTCAGGAAACTCCGTTTGTCTATTTTGTGTCGTTTTCTATTCCCGAAGCGGGACTCAAACAGATGGTGCCAGAGGCCACGCAGCTTGGTATCCCCACGTTGATTAATGGGCTAATTGACAATGACTTTCGCAAAACAGCCAGTGCCGTGTTTGAACTGACCAAAGACAGTGGTGAAGGAGGTGTACAAATCGACCCGAAAACCTTTGCACAATACGGCATTACGCAAGTTCCTGCACTGGTAGTGCGCTGTGAGCAAGGCTTTGATGTGATATACGGCAATATTCGTTTGATATCCGCGATTGAACGGATTGCCAGCAGTGGCGATTGCCATCAGGTTGCCCGTGATTGGTTGGCATCGAGGGAGCGGCAATGAAACGGTTATTGATTGCATTATGGGGGGTGGGGGCTCTGTCACTGGGGTTTGCGGGCAATGATTATAAAGCAGGGTCGGAATTTGCCAGCGACCTGAAAAATAAAGGGACAGACACGATAAAAAATACCAACCCCACCAATATTATCCCGAACTATACCGCCAATCCGTCAGAAAGTGGCTATTACGGTGGAGTGACGTCAGGCGCAGCCTCGGGGCTGGAGAATGCGGGCATGAAAGCCATGAATGAGACGGAGGCGGGGCAAACCACGATGGAGGTGATGAAAAGTCGTCCGCCAGATA
>NZ_JBIXLP010000037.1:0-1547 GCF_053543535.1 Providencia sp. AGC89 | reverse complement strand
ATCTTCAGATACGGGGCTATCACCCTTTACTGCCGGACTTTCCAGACCGTTCTCCTGATACTAATGCTGATTAAGACTCTGGGCTGCTCCCCGTTCGCTCGCCGCTACTAGGGGAATCTCGGTTGATTTCTTTTCCTCGGGGTACTGAGATGTTTCAGTTCCCCCGGTTCGCTTCGTTTGACTATGTATTCATCAAACGATAGTGCAACGAATTGCACTGGGTTTCCCCATTCGGAAATCGTCGGGTATAACGGTTCATATCACCTTACCGACGCTTATCGCAGATTAGCACGTCCTTCATCGCCTCTGATTGCCTAGGCATCCACCGTGTACGCTTAGTCGCTTAACCTCACAACCCGAAGGTGTCTTCTTATCAGACGACACTTAACGTCATGGCTGTGCGTGGTGAACTTCTTCGTTGGGTAGTGCTCGCAATGCTCACGTACTATTGTACGCTGCGCTTGCTGTGCGCTAGCCGCCTTGGATTTCACACTGCTCGCTCATGCCACTCGTTTGTGTGTTTGAAAAACACTTCAAGTTGAGATTTTTGAGAGACTCTCACATTGTTTAAGCGATAAACAATGTGCGTTGTTTTCAATTTTCAGCTTGTTCCAGATTGTTAAAGAGCATAATTATTCGCAATAGACTATTTAACTAATCTATTCTGAATAATCAGAAAAATTTATGGTGGAGCTAAGCGGGATCGAACCGCTGACCTCCTGCGTGCAAGGCAGGCGCTCTCCCAGCTGAGCTATAGCCCCATAAAGGTAATTTCAGTATCAATCTCAGTCATTAAAATGACAAATCGGATTTAGGCAAGGCATAAATTGGCGACGTTTACTTTTGAGTAAACGAGCTGATTTATAACGCTGCATCAATTCGATTTTGGTAGGCCTGAGTGGACTTGAACCACCGACCTCACCCTTATCAGGGGTGCGCTCTAACCACCTGAGCTACAAGCCTATTGATACTGCTACTCTATTTCATCAGACAATCTGTGTGAGCACTTCACAAAAACACTTCAATGGTAAGGAGGTGATCCAACCGCAGGTTCCCCTACGGTTACCTTGTTACGACTTCACCCCAGTCATGAATCACAAAGTGGTAAGCGCCCTCCCGAAGGTTAAGCTACCTACTTCTTTTGCAACCCACTCCCATGGTGTGACGGGCGGTGTGTACAAGGCCCGGGAACGTATTCACCGTAGCATTCTGATCTACGATTACTAGCGATTCCGACTTCATGGAGTCGAGTTGCAGACTCCAATCCGGACTACGACGTACTTTATGAGTTCCGCTTGCTCTCGCGAGGTCGCTTCTCTTTGTATACGCCATTGTAGCACGTGTGTAGCCCTACTCGTAAGGGCCATGATGACTTGACGTCATCCCCACCTTCCTCCGGTTTATCACCGGCAGTCTCCTTTGAGTTCCCGACCGAATCGCTGGCAACAAAGGATAAGGGTTGCGCTCGTTGCGGGACTTAACCCAACATTTCACAACACGAGCTGACGACAGCCATGCAGCACCTGTCTCAGAGTTCCCGAAGGCAC
>NZ_JBIXLP010000036.1:0-6731 GCF_053543535.1 Providencia sp. AGC89 | reverse complement strand
CCAGGCCATGAGTTTATCGGGCGTGGACTGGTGCTCGACGAGAAGATAGATATACCCTTCACCTTCCGTTGTTTGCACCGAATAGAGCACATCGGATAAGCGAGAGCGCAGCTGTTTATCGATAAACGAGGAATTTGTCAGTGCCAATGTGCTGAAATCACACAGCGCTTTAATATGCTCAGGCAGGTGAATGTCAAAAAAGTCCTTTGCGCTGTCAATCTGCGTCATAAACCCTTTAAAAGCCGCATCATGGGCAGTCGGCGTGTGCTTAGGTTTCATTATTCAGTCACTCACTCCTCACGAAAGAAGGCTTATAATAACGCAGAATCGATTGTCTGTCCGTATTTCGGTTTTCCATGTTCACGTGAAGCCTAATTTGTATTCTCGCCCACACACCCAGTGCATTTAGTGACGTCATTTCAATGAATTAGTGAAATCATGGACGATAAATAAAAAATAACACTCGTTTTCGTCCAGCTCATCATGTCAATCAAATCACGTAAAATGTTAACCTTATTCACCAAATGGTCATGGGATTAAGCAAAATTGACAACCCTTAATGTCTAAGTGACAAACCATTCAGGGGATTGGCTTTACATTTCATTCCATAACCGTGGGGCGGGGGATTGGGTGATGATCAATGTCACCGTCAAGATAATAAAACAAAAGATCAACGTGTTTAAATATTTATCTGACCCGCCATGTAGACGTGAACGAAGATACACAAATAACATCAAGCAAAACACGATGACTTGCGTCGTCATTAAAATAATAAACACGCTTAACTCCTCTGACAAATGTACATTATCGGATCTTACATTCTCGTTCTACCGTGATACTAACAACGTATAGTGTGGCAAATTTTCATCGAACTGACCGCAAAGATGGTGTTGTTTGCAGACTTCGCTAAATTGTTTTTTATCACCCAGCACCCAAAACTCGACCGAGTTAATCTGCTTCCCCTCATCACTGAACCCTGTGGTTAGCGCAGAGGCTGTGACATAGAAGGTGGGTATGCCAGTCAATATCGGTTTTTTCATTGTCAGTTTTTGCCAGCGGTCATCACTGAGTATCACACTGTCCCATCCCAAATCTTTAAGCAGCTCCATCGCGTAAGTTAAGCGAAACAAATCACTTTGGCTGGCAATATCACAACAACACGAACGCCACAGATATTCTAACCGTGATTTTAATTTTGAGGTCATTAATCGTTGTTGACCCAGGTGGATGAGCCATTCAAAATCATGGACGACACAGCGGTGAAAGCGTTTTTGTTTCAGGGCCGTTTGTAACCAGCGAAGCAGAAAAAGATTTTCGGACTGGGCGTTTCGGGCAGCTTTTCCATCCCACTGCGCCAGTTTGAGTGCGACTAAAGCGGCAAAGGCTAATTTACCTAACCAATGATTTTTTTCTTCAACAGAAATCGTGGAATTTATTACTTTTGTCATGTGCTTCGCGATTGTTGTTTAGCGAGTCTTTGTATGCGTTTTAACGTATCGGCAACATCCGATTCCGTGACAGCCCCGTTAGGCTGACCGTCTTTATCATAGCGTACTGCACCAGGCATAATCGTCGTGCGATATTTGACACTGTGACTAATGGCCGCCAGGCTGCGTTTCAATTTTTTATATGAAATAGGCAGTTCACGGACTTTTTTGTCCGCAAATAAGGCCTCTCTTGTCCCCACGGCCATCGGTCGAAGTTGTCCATCGGGAAAGAGTTGTGGCCAATAGGCTGAAATATTGGCAATCGCCTCCTCTAACGGCAGATGTTGTTTTGGTGGCGTTGGCGGAATAACTTTCTTTTCTAACGGAACGACAACCGCTTTCTGTTTTTTCGCGGGCGGAGGTGTCACTTTTTTAGGAGGTTGAGTTGGCGCTGTTTTGGCGGGTTTATGGGGTTTACGCTGTGTATTAACGACTACTTGTTTACGGCGACGTTGAATAACCGGTTCGGTACTTTCCGTGCCGTTTTCCGTTGTCGGACGTTTTAAGGTTAATTTTTTGCGTTCCATACATCCTCACACCGAAATCACGTTTAGCGTCAATACATTAGTGGCAGATTATCATGAAATTTAACTGAAATCACTCGCCCGTAGGGCTGTAGACGGCCAAAATAGTCACAAAGAACGAATAGTGGTTAGGGCCGTCGAGACCCGTGTGAGCGGTTACGTGCTGTTTAATACCCCAATCTGCCCCCTGTCCTGGTAGAGCCAAATGATATTAACACCATTATTTAGGTTATTTGTCCCTTTGAAAAACGCAGTGAGACGGGCGAGAGGCGACGCCTCGAAGAACGGCTGTAGCTGCGCGTTAAGGTGGCCAGAGGCCAGCTTTACGGGGGCAATGGCACAATATTGACACCCTAATCTGAGCGACAGCCATTTATGGCTTGTAAGCGAAGGCTTTATTGGGTTTATCTCTTTAGAGTGTGCGGCTTGAAAAAGCAGAGCCGCAACTCCTTTTATTTAAAAGGACGTTTAGTTCAGAAACTAAAAACGAATTTAACCATAAAGCACGAATACTATTCGAAGTTAATTGCAGAGAATAAATACATTCGAAGTTAATGGGGTAAATATCCAGCGA
Source organism: Providencia sp. AGC89 (assembly GCF_053543535.1). Taxonomy (NCBI): domain Bacteria; kingdom Pseudomonadati; phylum Pseudomonadota; class Gammaproteobacteria; order Enterobacterales; family Morganellaceae; genus Providencia; species Providencia sp. AGC89. The sequence continues at coordinate 4,146 of NZ_JBIXLP010000036.1, read as the reverse complement.
AAATGTTCGCACAGTCATCATCGAGATGAATGGTGAGATTGAGATAACGATTTTACTGTTCAAAAAACACGCTATCCAGATTTAGGGCGAACGAAACCACCGCCAGTCAAGGCGGTAAATTTAGGGGGGATGAATTAGGTGTCGGGCAAGTGTTCCAGATAATGCAGGTAAATAGCCTGCCCTTGAACACTCGGATACAAGGCTTTCATTTTGCGCTCAAAAGCCATGACCGCCGCAATGGGCTGTGTCACCTTCCACGATTCAAAACGACGCCAGGCGGCATGTTCTGCGCTTTCTGGTGATTCCAAACTTTTGGCTAACGCTTTCTTTTCCTTCAAGGCCTTCGCTAAATGTTTTTTCTCTTGTTTGAGCGCTTCATCTTTACCAACCACGAGGGTTTTAAGCTTGTTGAGCAGATTGCGAAGTTTGTGCTTAGTCTCCAGTGACGCCACATTCGCACGCGCAAGCCGCAACACATGTTGGGCGTAGCGTTTTTGGTAGCTCTCTTTTAATCCCTTTTTTTCCATCCAACGGCTAAAACTGGCGACTACTTCGCGCAGTTCTAATGCGGAAAAGCCGAGCCCGTGAAAAAATTCAGGCCGTATCCAAATACGCATCGCTTTGTATTGTTTGGCCTCGATATCAAAATCGCGGTCAATGACAATCAGGTTGGCTTGTTCCCAGTCGCGCAAGGCATGCAGTATCGGGTCGTAACTTTTACGACCACTGTCATAGCGATAGAGTTGGCCACACAATTCCGCCAACTTCTCCACGGAGCACATTACTTCAAAGAGCGCGCCACTTTCGGGGTTGTAATCCGCATAGGCGATCATGGCCATCGCTAACGCATCAAAGGTTTCGCGGCGCTCTGAACGCACGGATATCCGCTGCTTTCTGCTGTAGCGCAGTTGGTAAATATGGGGGTTTCGGTTCCAATCGTGACGTTTTAAGGCGGCCGCAAAGCGACGCACCGGCACTAATTTCGGTAATTGCCCTAAAAATTTTGGCGCATAATGCCGATGAATTTTGCCGACGGAACAAGGAATTGCAGGAATTGAGATCCCATTAGACATGTCTCTCCGCACTTATGTTGTACGGAAGGAGTTGAATTTTTTTGCGCATAATTCTATACTCCCCGCTAGGAGTTCAACATTACCCCTAGCGGAATTACTCTGATGACCCCTGATAATCTTTTCGACCCGCCAAGATTGAAGAAGATTACAGGGGTTTTCTATTTGGGTTCACAGCACATTTTTGTGTGTTACATCCCATTTCTTGCCACCTTTCGGCGTGGCGACCACAAAATTCACATCAATTGTCGGCCAATTTAGCACTCTATGCGCATTCAAGCAACGTCTTCACGATAAAGACGCGATTTATTCACAAAATTTGTGATAAAACTTGAGGTTCGACGCGGGAGAAAACTAAATTGAATTGGCGGAAATCGCCGACAAGGCGGGTTAAAACAGAAATAACAGGGTGTTAATCACCAAATTCACGGTCTCGGGATTTTTCCATCACCATTTCACGCTCTTGTTGACGCAAGACGTCCCGTTGTTGTTGCTGATGTTCACGTTCAAGCTGAACGGCCTTTTCAATGACTCGCTCTTTCGCCTCCATTAAGTCATGTTCCCCTTTCAGCAAGCTATCACGCTCTTGCGCCATCACCTGCCGCAGTTCGTCCTCGTTGAGCTCAGGTGCCTTGGTGTCGCTGTTTGCTTGCTGACGCAGGGCCGCTTCAGCCTCTTTTAAGGCTTTATCAATTGCCTGCTCCTCAGGGGTTTGCAGATTTTTCGGGTCACTGTCCGCTTTATCGGTTTGCGCGGCATTCGGGTTCGCATAGGCGTTATCCACTTCGCCTTGCGTGATTTTTTCAATCATGGCCGTGTGTAAACGTTCATCGGGATTGAGTTGTACCACAACGCCCTGTTCCGGTTGCTGTACCATTGTCTCAAAGGCGGACTCTAGACTGTTCACAATCACGGTTTGCCCGTTTTGACTGGGTTTCACAACAATAAATTGTGCCTGTTCGCTCCCCAGTAAACGCCCTTCAGCGCGAAGCCCCTGCAGTTTATCCCCGTCGAGTTCAATGGCTTGTAGCATCGTGCCTTGGGACTTGCCGTGTTCATCAAACACTGGCCACGCCACATGCGGTTCGGGGTGCTTGGTGGACGGATAAACAAACTTTCCTTCGTGTGACTCACCGAGTCCCATTTGGCGGCTTAATGCGCGACCAATCGCCGTGTCATTAAGGGGGTTAGCATGGTCAAACAGTTGGTTACCCACTTTGGCGGCATAGTCTTGTTCAGCCAACAACACATCATGGGCCGTCTTTCGGTTGCCCGGGTTTGTAATTTTACTTGTCCATTTATCCAAATCATCACTGTAGGTTTGGACATGGGCTTTAGTCCGGGATAAAGCGACATACGCATCACGCAAAGTGGCGAGCATACGTCGTCCTAATTGGACGCCCCCTAAGACAATCACATACGGACTACTTGCCCCTTGCGCTTTATGTGCGGTGCCGGCATAACCGTAATCCAAATGTTGGTCAGTCAATGCTCCATTCGGGTCAAGCACGCGTGACTCCTCACCATTAGTCAGGGTGATTTGCCCGTGTTCATTAACTTCGCTGACTGTCCAGTCACTGTTCGTCACGCGTCCACGCTCTTTGTCTGTACGAGTAAAGGTGATTTTTTCGCCAACGGCAATGTGACGCCCTTCTTGGCGGTAAATACCAATATCTCGTAAGCTACTTTCAAAGGCCGAGAGTAAATACTCTTTCCCTTCCTCATCAACCAGGGTTACAACCCCATCACTTATCCCTTCCTCTGTCACCGCAATCCGATAGTACTGCTCTTGAATGAGTGCAATTTTACCCGCATGCTCAGACATCCCCGCGGTTGATAACAAGGCTTCGGTACGGGTATTTTCGCGCACTAATATCGGTACGGCTTTTCCCACTTGCAATTGTCCTTGCTCAATTAAAATGTCATGAATACCGCGGTTAATAACATCTTTATCGACATTCGTTTGCACGACAATGAGTGTCTCTTTTTGGGCTTCAGGCGTTCGACTGCGATAATCATCGAGAATATGTGTGATAACCTTATTGCCTGAGTCTACCACCGACTGTTCGGGCAATTTTGCGCCTGCTCGACGAGGAACCACATCCGGTGTCACGCTATTCATCGTGTCGATAGCCGTTTGAACTTGACCCGCGATGATGGCTTCAATAGCAGGACGAAGTTCAGGATTTTGTCGCACAATTTCTTTCATAATGGCGGTATCAAGTGCAGAACGGTCTTGTGCAAGCGCAAAGGGAGTCCCACTGTCCACTGACAATAACTGAGCCGTATCCCCACTGAGTACGCCTCGCCCCCCACCCTGAGCAATGATTTGCAAGACTTCACTTAAATTTCGGTTGCCTATCATGGAACTTTCATCAACTAAAAACAGGGTATTTTTAAAATCCAGTGTTTCACCTTGTTGTTGACGTTGGTTGGCATCCATCAAAAAGGCATGCAAGGTTTGCGATTTTACGCCGACTGCCGCCATTTCCCCGACGGCACGGTGCGTAGGCGCAAGACCGATGACTTCTGGCCGCTGCGCAGCAGGCAGTGTTTCCAGAGCCTTGAGAACAGCTGTAAATTGCGTGGTTTTCCCCACCCCGGCATAGCCTTGTATACCAACAAATTGGTCACGACTGCCTAAAATCAGCTCAGTCGCCGCTTTTTGCCCTGAGGTTAATCCGTTCAGTTGCGCCTCGGGCACAGACGCCATCAACGGAGTTTGTGTGTCTTTGCCCGCTAAAATCGTCGTGAGGATTTGCTTTTCCATCTCCCAGGTACTGGCCGTCACGTAGTGTTGTTGGGCCGCCCCTTTACCACTGGTCACGGGGATGATGGTTTTTTGGGCGACTAAACGGTCAAAGGCTTTCCCCAGCGATTGACTGTCGAGCGAGTTGTGTAATGGTAACGCTTTGGCAATCGCATCGATGCGCGAGAAAAAAACTTGACTCTCTTGCGCTAATGTCATGCCTTGTTGCAGGGCTTTTTCGGGCTTAGACAATAACGCTTCCGTGGCTTTATCGGCCGCTTGTTCAATGGCTTTGCTGTCTAATCCTTCAACCCCCGCTAACTGTCG
>NZ_JBIXLP010000035.1:0-8843 GCF_053543535.1 Providencia sp. AGC89 | reverse complement strand
GTTTGCCAGCGCATCACGGAACGACCAAAGGGATGACACTGGGCCGTATCGGGGTACATGTTTACCATTTGATAGCGATAACGGTCTTTCGGGATAATCGGGGACGGATAGGTGTAACACACCTCCTGATTTTTCCCGACGCTGTTCATCACCAACCCTTGCCGATGCAACTTAAATGCCATGCGCTCAGAAAGAAGAACCGAGGAAGCCTGCGGACTAAATTCATTGCCCGTATACCCCGTAAACGGATACATACTGCCTTGAGAACCCGCACACCAAAAGAGCGCATTTAAAGGCTTGCTGCCAATACTGGCAATCGCATCTGCGGCGCATGCTCCTTGCGCAATTGGATTGGCAAACACGAACGCTTCAGGGGCAATAATCGACGACAAAGAGCTGTCATTCCACAGTGGGTCTAACTCGGATAAATAGGCGATATCCATATCCCCACGCTCTAAACAGCCTGCCGAGGTAATGATATTGAGCCAATAGGTCAGTGGGTATTTGTACCAATGCACATGGTAAAACGCCCCTTGGGTTGCAGGGTCATTTTGCGTGCCTTTGCCCCCGCCCATCTTACCAACGTTGATGTTAAAGCCGCCTAAATTCACCATGCAATACGGTGAACGGGTCACATCGGTCAAAGCAAAGGGCTCCCAATAACCAATCGCTAAACCAATGCGGTATAAAATCCCCATCGGGCAAATTTGTATCGGCATCGACGGGTTTTCTGTATCCGGTGCCACACCAGGGAAAACAGGCACATTACCAATGGTCATCGGAAACAGGCAATCCCAACAAATATCGGTGATCGGATTAACAAAATTCCCTTCACACATCACATCGGCTTTCGCTGGCGTTGCTACTGTTACACACCCCAGTACACAGGCACTCAATAACCAACGGGTAAATTTTCTCATCGCCCCTCCTGCATTGCCGCTGAGACGATTTTGAGGTTGTCGCCCTCTTGCGTCACCACCGCCGGAATGTACTGAAGCCCGAGCTGACGACTTAAATTGCCCCCTTGGTCAAAGAACACGCGCGTATTGAGCGCCTGCGTCGCCTCTTTGATATTACCGTTGGTTAAAATGACTTTATAACGCAAGGTCGTGGGTTGCTGTGCGTTCATCCACGCGATTTGGCGGGGATCATCCGCATCTAAAAAGTAAAGAGTTTGCCCGAGTGCCACATGACTCAGCGGGTTTATTTTGTCGCCCTGTCGGGCAAACACCACGCCATTGTGATCGGCATAATCCCCTTGAACCGTAAAGGTCGGGTCGTACCACACTGTATGTGCTTCGGTATCAGTACTGAGCCAATCCACAGGCGGTGGACGCAGGGTGTTTTCAATCACGCGATCTTTAAAATCTTGTTGCATCTGCGCGATTTCGCCCGTCCCTTCCATTTGTTTTAACCGCCCTTGGATAAAGTCCAACATGCTTTGCTCTTGAACGGGATAGACATCTCCCCATACCCCGAGGTCTTTGGCGGTAACAAAACAAGGAACACTGAATAACAAGGCAATGACAGACAACTGTAATCGCTTCATTTCCCCTCCTTATTGGGCCATTTTGTCGGCAATCGCGGCTTGAATATCGACTGTGATATCTTCTGCGCCCATGACCACCGCAGGGGTGACTAAAATCAGGGCCTGATGTGACTGTTGATACTCGGATAAACTGTCACTGAGCGCCACTTGAAAACGGTGAGTGGCATCGGCGATTTGCTGTTCGCTCAATGGATTTTCGCTGTTAAACTGCATGGCCATTTGCTGCTGGTACTGGTTGACCGTGCCTGTCATGTCGAAAGTGACGGTAACGGGGGCAAGCCAGCGCACCACAAACACCGAAATACTGAAGCTAAGTACCACCGCAATGACCATAAAAAAACTCATGGCTTTTAAACATTGTTTGCGGCGACGGCTCATGCCTAGAGCAGGGGTTTTTACTGCCTTGTCGACTAATGTCGTGTTTGACTCTGCCATTGGGATAAGGTCTCCATTTCTTGTGGGAATTTGCGTTGAGCTAGTGCCAATAACGCCGCTTGTTGTGACAATCCTTCCGCCATGCGGTTTTCACGAAATTGGAAGTCATCCCCATCGGTTGAGTACAACGCTCGGCTAATCGGATCGGTTACCAACCGATGGAATGAGGAGCGCCCCGCAATTCGCAGCATAAAGGCACTAAAGTGTGCATCCCCTGCGGCAGGGAACCCTTCAATAATGGCGCGTTCAACAGGATTGAACTGGTCGGGATTCTTCTGATTGTATTTACGAAACGCTTCCATGTTTTGACGCAAGATAATTTTGAAGGAGGAGTTACTCCACGCGGCTTTCGCGGCGGTGCTGGCGCCATCACCGTCAAAGTCGTCAATCCCTTGCGAGATGGTAATGTACGACCCGCCGTATTTACGGGCAGTACGATAACCACCTTCAATAAAGTCGGCGACAAAGGAGCTCTTGTTATCCAGCAATTTCCAACCTTCATCAATGGCCGCGAGTTTTTTGATACTGCGCGCCGTTAAATACATCCGTTGTTGGATGAAGATCATCATGGAGAACATCACAGCGGCTAACAGGTCGGGTTTATTTTGCAGCCCACCCATTTCAAGTACGGTAAAGCGCACTTGCTCATTCAGTGCCGGCTTGTCACTGTTAAAATACGCCCCGTACAGCCCTTTGGTGGTGTATTTTTTCAATGCCACAATGATTTCTTGCATCTTATTTTGGACCGTACTTTGGGGATCAAAGTAGCCCATATCAACTTCGGCTTTAAGGTAATCGTGAACATCATCAATCAGGACTTGATTGCCTTTACGCTTGCTTGGTGCTTTCCCTTCCCATACGTCTTGAACGGCATTGAGTAGGATAGATTTAGACACATCATCCATATCACCCGAAGGGTTCGCCAACACGATGAGCAGGTCACGAATACTTTCTGCAGCCTCTTTAATGTCCACGACCCCCGCGAACGGATTAAACTTAAGGTCACGGGCATCAACATAAACACCCCCGAGGCTGTGACACAGTTCTTTATAGGAATCCCCCATATCCAGCACATACGCCCAACCGCCTGAATCAAGCACTTGACGGATCAGCGCTTGCATGAGAAACGATTTACCACTGCCTGACGTCCCACACACGGCGGCATTAAAGTTGTCGTTACCGAGACCAGAACCCCGCTCAAAAATGTCGAGAAAGGAGAGTTGATGCCGATACGACGGGATAGGTAAGCCTTTTTGACAAATTCGATTATCAGCCACCACAGGCAATAAGTTGGCGACATTAAAGGTTTTGGCTCTCAGCGTGCCGCCAGAACGTACCATGTCACCCCACAACCCTTCTTGCATCACAAAAGGGAACAGCGCCAAGTAGTTGCGTAATTGCATAAAGGTCGGTGGACACAGCTTCAAATAATTGGTGGTGTAGGTATTCATCAACGCCATTTCTGCTTTTAACGCTTTATCATCATCGTCTTCGCAAAATAAAGTGATACCGTAACTGAAACGTGCGAGGGCAATTTGATTGGTATCCAGCCCACTCTGTAGCCCCTTCCACTCATCAGCTTTACGCTTGACCCCAGGCACCCAATTGATGTACTTAGAGTTAGCCCGACTGTTATTGGTAATAAATTTTCTCTTGGCCTCATTTTGGGTTTTCACCAAATCTTCAACATACACGGTCATGGTAATGGCGAATGGGCAGGACACACTGGACGCAGGATCAAGCAAATTACTCAAGTTATCGCCCGTTTGCCACAAGGCAAACTGTGTCGGGTTTTTCTCCAACATATAATTCATGATACGGGTTTGGCTTTTTTGCCCTTTTTCCATCGATAACGACTGATGAATGGCATCAGGGCGAATTTCAAGGGTCAAAGAGCGGTCAGCACATTGATCATTGAGTGACTCATACGGATCAACTTTGCTGCTTGGCAATGCAATCTGGTCATGCCGAAAGTTGCTGATTTCACGTACCAGTTGAAGTAATCCTTTATCGTTCATTTGCTCACAATGTAGGGATGCGCCAGCCAAGGACTCCATGACGATACTGAGGGTTTGATTCACTTTTTGTAATGTCAGGGCATCGGCTTTTTTATGCTCTTCCGCATAACACACAAACAAACGGTAATTGCGTAACGATAACGGAAGATTGAGCTTGTTATCTAACCCCACCAAGGCACCGCGCTCGTAAAACGCACGAGTGATATGGTTAAACTTCTCCGCTTCTTCACCTTGCCACCCAAAGTCTTTTAGCCCATAGCTTAGCTGCTCGCTGATACACTTACTCCCCAATAACATGAACGTTAAGGGTATTTTGCGTGGGAGTTTATTACGCAAAAAATAATCCAGTGCATCGACAATTTTGTCATTGGCCCCCACTAAGGGCGTGCACTCTAACGCAAAACCAATGGTGGTTTTATTGATAAACAGACCGGATTTTGCATCATAATTACGATACGGTAAGAGGCTGCAAAAGGAGGGGTAATCCATGTTCTCCAAGGCCTCAGCCGCCCGTTTATTTCCATCCGGCTCTCGCCATGCGGTAAATAAGTTCTTGAATAACGCTTCTTGCAACGATACCGGTTCGGGCTCGTCATCAAACACAATGTCTTTTGACTTAGGGAGAAACGGGGCAATTAGCTTATCGATTAAGGACGGTTTTTCGTTCATGTTATTGGACTCTCCACTGACCATCTTTCACCACAAAAGAGACAACCGCAGGTTGATACAGGTTATCTTGTTCATCTATCCACGGGGCTATCCATAAGCGAGCCGTCGTGGTCGGTAATCGTTGAGGTGGTGCCATACCAATATCACCCCAGCTCGCCCAGGCTTGTGCCGTGTGTTGAATAGGGGGAAGTGCATTGGATGGCACGGATTTTTTAACGGATGCGGATGAAGGCTTAAATGCGCCTAACTCCCTCACGCTTTGTGAGGAAACGCGATTATCCTGCATCACAGTACGAACAGACTGAGCCGGAGATGCGGTTGTCACAACCGGTACTGTCGGGGTTGCCAACGGCGCTAACCGCGGCAACTCAACTCGCTTTTGGGATGTGCCCTCCCCATTAGCAGGATGGTTCCAAGACACATTTTGCTGTGCCGCTTTTTGATTGGCTTCTTCCATCGTCATGCAGCTGTCTTGCGCCGTGGCATTGCAATCAAAGGTATCTTTCATGCCCGCTGTACAACCGGCGAGCAAGGTTAATGCGCCTAGAATTAGGAATTTTTTCATAAAATGAACCTTATAAATGAATGACAAAAAGAAGTGTTTTGTGGAGAAATAACGATGAATTTGTGTCGCCGCTTATTCAGTGACGAAAAAAATATTTTTATTCATAACCATTTAATTAAATACGGTTAATTAACGGATAATCATGTACTTTTTGAGTACAAGTGAGTTTCTAGGAATTTGAATTTAAACGAAAGACGTTACTTGATGATTTTATACCAAAGCCTAAACCCGTGAAATTTAACACCGCCAAGGCTTCCAATAGCTATTTGGATTTTATTTTCTCAAATAATAATTTGATTAAAAAAAACAAGTTAAGCAGCACTGACACAATAAGTATGAACAATATTACTTCGCCGTAATCTGATACAGAATCAGAAAGATGATAGATATCAGAAGGTCCTCTACACCCTAAACAGTGAGCCATTAGTAATCTCCAATTTAATTAAGCACAATTATTAAGTGCTTTTATTTAAATTAATCCGTATAGAACAATTATTAATTGCAGCTCTCGCCGCATTAAAGTACGTCCTTTCTGCCTTAATCTCCCTATCCGCCCACATTAAATAATATATTTCATCAATCACCATGATTTTTCTCTTTGCAGCAACAGTGAATGAAGCAAGATAGTAATTATGGGTATTATTAATATTTGGCATTAAATGACTTAAACAAATAACACTCAATTCTTTAGACTTTATTTTCATTTCTTAAACTCTCTTGGTAAACTTTAATTGCATAATCGTAATCTACTTTAGAAACTTCGATTTGATTTTTTTCATTACCTAAATAATAGATAACCTCTCCATTTCGTTCTATTGATTTGAAAATTTCAAGCTTAGAATACCGCTCACCATTTGGAATGTGTTTTTCAATATCCTCACGTTTCCCCGAGTAAATTAACCAAGAAAAAAGAATAACTAAAAAAATCACCATATATAAAGGCAACCACCATAATTTTATTTCCATGTTAACCTTACCTTTTATTTAATTTTAAAACACAATTTATATCATGTTCGTTTTTACTTATTGATTTTTAGCTTTAATTTTTTTGATTAATGAAATTAGTTTTGCTTTTTCCGCATAAGCCCAATATCCCGTCACAGGGTCAAAAACAACAAAATCAGACTCAACAAAGCGTAATCGATAATAGATGGCTTTTTTCAATTCATACTCACGCTTCAACCTGGCATTTTCTTCCCTGATTTCTTTATCTCTTATCCCTGAAAAGTAGATGCCATATACCGCAGTACAAACAATACCCAAAACAATTAATACTATAGCGATAATTACCCTGTAAGTTTCGTTTTGCACTGCAGAATCCGTTAACACAAATAACAAGATAAAGAACATAGGAATTACCAGTAAATTATAGTTAGCAGGCATTCGTTCCGGTTCTTTTTCCAACACATCAAAAATTTTCGCTAACTCAGACCGTGATACTGATTGTCCCGCCGCACCGCCAACAACTAGACCGCCGCTTCCGACACCGACACCCGCACCATTCCAGTCATTATTGTGTGTCCCATTAGCCACGATACTTGCTAACGAAACGCCATCTGTCGGTAAATACGTTCGTTTCATGATATCTCCTTGCATGTCCTATTTTTTACTGTCCGTAAATTGGTAGTGCTTGGGTTTAGCTTTGTATTCGTCATACGTTTCTTTTTCTACCGCAATCCACTCCTTCAAATAAACAGGGAAGTTATCCGGATTTTCAGCTGTTTCTTTCTTTAAATGGTCGTATGCTTCAGGGTTATTTGGCTTATATTGGCTGAGGAGTTTATCTAAACGTTCATGTTTAATCGGAAACTTGCTTGCCAAATTAAACTTAACGCACATAATGGCAGTGATAACAAACGCAAGCAAAATCCCGGAAACATAGATTGGTAGGTTTAAATCATTAATTAACAGAGAGCCTATCCAATTTAAAATATAAATCATAACAACAACGATAAATAGATAGGTCAAAATAAGTGTTCTAGCTTGCCTTTGATTAAACACGTGATCAGGAATATTGTTTACCATCATAATATATCTAAATAACTTTTTATTTTTCATCTTTTAATTCTTTAAATTTCTCAGGTGATAATGAACTGGTATAGAAACCCGCATCACACTGATAACGATATAACCCATCAGCCAATTCATGATTTACAGGTGACGTGCAATGCTTAATAAAATTATTGATACGACGATACTCTGTATTCTGCTCCCAATAGATGATTAATCTCGAACTTAAAAAACCAAGTGCAGCAATAACACAAATAATTATAATAGTTTGCAATCGTTCCATTGTTTTCTCATTTTATTAAATTTGAAATTAGCGATTAGCTTGTTATTTTTTATAAGCTTTAATCGCCTCTTGATATTCATCCACTGACACATTTTCAATCACATCACCGCAATTGAGCTTATTAGTGTTTGGCTGAAATAATCCATTATCAATATTGGTTTCAATCAGCTGACATTGTGTTGTGTAATGCTCGCCTTTATTTATACTTTCAGCTTTATCAACGTATTCAATTTTATACAAACCTATAATAAGTATAATAGCGAATATGATTAATGCAGCCTTACCATACTCTTCATCGATTAATGCCATTGCAACAGTCAGGCAAAAAAACAACACGATAACAAAGGTAATAATAGTAGGTATTGATATTGCCACTCCCCATCCCTCTGCTATTTGATAGTTTCAAAGCTACGGTTATCGACAACTTTGGGAACGTCTCTATTGAGGATTTTAAGGAGCAACACCGAACGTGCTTCACCATCGGGTTCGTTATAAATTGCTTGAATACCCGCAAAAATACCGTCCGTAATGACAACTTCATCCCCTTTTTGCGGCAGGTTATCACTCATTTCTTTCACAAAGTCAGGTACAACCAGTGTCGCAATCACTTCATTCGGCACTACCACAGGGTTCTGGCCAAAGCGCACAAAGTAGTTCACCCCGCGTGTTGAACCAATTGTTGAAAAGTGGATAACTTCATAATCAAACTTCACAAATAAATAATTGGGAAATAACGGCTCCATCACTTTCTTGCGTCGGTTTCTCACCATTTTTTCCGTTTTGTAGGTCGGGTTATGCACAGTTACCCCTTGACGCTCAAGGTGCTCAATCGCACGTAAAACCTGGTCACGTTTACAATATAATAAATACCACTTTTCCATGATGACTCACTTTAGTTGATGGTCAGCACTCAGGATTTGTACAACCCAAACACTTAACCCGCTATAAATGGCTAAAAAGATGACCGAGTCCCAACTCACATGATGGGAAACAAATAACGCGGCCGGAGAAATCGTAATGAGTGTCATAAGTAACGTACTCAAACGCATCCGCTTTTTTAGCTGACGAATTCGGTTTTGCATTGGGCTGTACCTGAATGATGACAATGAAAATTAAGAATAAATAATGAAAGGACGTCTATTACTGCGGGCTATTCTCAACGGGGACGGCATCCCCTAAAGAAATCCGCTCTAATGCTTGTTTTGAAACGGTGATACCTTGGTTAATGGAGTTTTCCAGCGACTGACTCTCTTGCTTTTGCGATTTGGCTTTCTTCATTTGTTCAATAAACTTCAGCTGAAAACCTTCTTGGAA
>NZ_JBIXLP010000034.1:0-3976 GCF_053543535.1 Providencia sp. AGC89 | reverse complement strand
ATAATTTGCACATTGAACTCCTTTGTGAAGTCGATGAACAGTGGTCTTTTGTGGCTAATAAGAAACAACAACGCTGGCTTTGGTATGCCTGGGAACCTCGCCTAAAACGGATTATTGCTCATACGTTTGGTCGTCGAAACAAGAGAACTCTTCGCCAGTTACTGGCTTTACTGTCTCGGTTTAATGTGGCTTTTTGGTGCACGGATAAGTTCAGTGCTTATGAGATATTACCTAAACAAAAACACGTAGCAAGTAAGTTTTATACCCAACGAATAGAAAGAGAGAATTTGAATTTAAGAAATCGCTTAAAGCGTCTTAACCGTAAGACGTTAGGTTATTCGAAGTCGCCTGAAATGCATGATAAAATCATCGGCACATTCATAGAGCGGGAGTATTACCTATTGTGATGATCTCTATATTGAATACACGACCTAAATAAAGAGGTAATGCATGGATCTTCCTTTACAAGGTATCAAAGTACTCGATTTCACCGGTGTACAGTCAGGGCCATCTTGTACCCAAATGTTAGCGTGGTTTGGGGCTGATGTGATAAAAATTGAACGCCCCGGCGTTGGTGATGTAACTCGTAATCAACTTAGAGATATTCCCGATGTTGATGCGCTTTATTTTACCATGCTCAATAGTAATAAACGTTCCGTTGAATTAAATACTAAAACGCCAGAAGGGAAAGAAGTTATGGAGCGGCTGATCAAACAAGCCGATGTCCTTGTTGAAAACTTCCATCCAGGTGCCATCGACCATATGGGTTTTACTTGGGAACATATTCAAGAATTAAATCCTCGTCTGATTTTCGGCTCCATTAAAGGTTTCGATGAAAACTCACCTTATGCCAATGTTAAAGCTTATGAAAATGTGGCTCAAGCCGCTGGTGGAGCTGCATCAACTACCGGTTTTTGGGATGGTCCTCCACTTGTCAGCGCCGCTGCATTAGGTGACAGTAATACAGGGATGCATTTATTAATCGGCTTATTGGCAGCACTGTTACATCGAGAGAAAACGGGTAAAGGGCAACGCGTGACGATGTCGATGCAAGATGCCGTACTCAACTTATGTCGTGTAAAACTACGCGATCAGCAGCGTTTAGAAAAAATCGGCTATTTAGAAGAATATCCTCAGTATCCAAATGGTAAATTTGGTGATGCTGTTCCCCGTGGCGGAAATGCGGGAGGCGGTGGGCAGCCCGGTTGGATCTTGAAATGTAAAGGCTGGGAAACAGACCCGAATGCTTATATCTATTTCACTATTCAGGAACAAGATTGGGAACAGACTTGCATTGCCATTGGTAAGCCGGAATGGGCAAGTGACCCAGCTTATAGTACCCCACAAGCTCGACAGCCACATATCTTTGATATCTTTGCTGAAATCGAAAAGTTCTTGGCAGATAAAGACAAACATGAAGCCGTTGAATACCTCAGTAAGTATGGGGTGCCATGTGCGCCAGTACTGAGCATGCGTGAAATTGCCAGAGACCAATCACTTCGTGATAGCGGAAGCGTTGTTGAAGTAGAACAACCTAAAAGAGGCACTTACTTAACTGTAGGCTGCCCAATGAAATTCTCTTCGTTCACACCAGATATAAAGAGTGCCCCATTGTTGGGTGAGCACACAGAAGAAGTACTGACTGAGCTAGGTTACAGTGCAGATGAAATTGCATCTATGCGAACCAATAAAGCTATCTAAATTGTAATTGGGGGAGAATACCTTCCCCATCATTCTGCTATCGATGAGGTGGACATGTCTGCTGACCAAAATCAAAATTTAACGGATGGTATGCATATTATTGTTGATGCACTGAAAAAGAATGGCATTGACACAATCTATGGCGTTGTTGGTATCCCTGTTACGGATATGGCGAGGCATGCTCAAGCCGAGGGAATACGTTATATTGGCTTTCGCCATGAACAGTCTGCGGGTAATGCGGCTGCCATTAGTGGTTTTATTACCCAAAAACCCGGTATTTGTTTGACGGTTTCTGCACCGGGCTTTTTAAATGGTATGGTGGCACTAGCCAATGCGACAACCAATGGCTTTCCGATGATCCAAATAAGTGGCTCAAGCGATAGGGCGATCATAGACCTGCAACAAGGGGACTATGAAGAGCTGGACCAGATGAATACTGCAAAGCCATTTGTCAAAGCTTCCTACCGAGTTAATAAACCAGAAGATTTAGGAATTGCATTAGCAAGAGCCATACGAGCTTCGGTATCGGGTCGCCCTGGCGGTGTATATCTTGACCTTACCACTGAGGTGTTAGCGGCGGTGATGGATAAAGACGAAGCAGACAAAACGATTTTTAAGGTAGAAGACCCTGCACCAAGACAAATTCCATCACCTGATTCAGTGAATAAAGCGCTTAAGTTACTTGCATCAGCTAAGCGGCCATTAATTATTTTGGGTAAAGGCGCCGCATATGCACAAGCGGATGACAATATTCGTCAATTTATTGAAACGACGGGTATTCCTTATTTACCGATGTCAATGGCAAAAGGTTTGCTACCTGATACCCACCCACTGTCAGCGGCATCAGCTCGCTCATATGCCTTATCCAGTGCGGATGTTGTGGTGTTAATGGGCGCACGCCTTAATTGGTTGCTTGATCATGGAAAAGGTAAGCATTGGTCGCCAGACACTCAATTTATTCAATTGGATATTGAGCCATCTGAGATTGATAGTAACCGCCCAATAACCGCACCTGTTGTTGGTGATATTTACTCAAGTATTGAGTCTTTACTGGCTGGTCTTAAATCAATCCCTGTTAAATCCCCAACAGAATGGATTGCCAGTATTGATGAGCATAAGAAAATCAATGTCGAGAAAATGGCTGCTAAGTTAAATACTGACACTTCTCCGATGAACTATTTCAATGCATTACGTGCAATCCGTGATGTGCTGGTCGATCACCAAGATGTTTATGTCGTTAATGAAGGCGCTAACACGCTTGATAATGGACGAAATATTATTGATATGTACCAACCACGTAAGCGCTTAGATTGTGGAACATGGGGCGTTATGGGGGTGGGGATGGGTTACGCTGTTGGTGCGGCAGTAACCAGTGGTAAACCCGTGGTGGCTATTGAAGGTGACAGTGCATTCGGTTTTAGTGGCATGGAGATAGAAACTATTTGCCGTTATAAACTGCCAGTGACCATTCTAATTTTTAATAATGGCGGAATATACCGTGGCGATGGTGTGAATTTGCATGGTGATAGCGACCCTTCTCCAACGGTATTAATGGGAACTGCCCGTTACGACAAGATGATAGAGGCTTTTGGTGGTATCGGCTATAACGCAACGACACCAGCAGAAATACAACAGGCATTGAAAGCAGGGTTAACATCAGGTAACCCAACGTTAATTAATGTGGTGATAGACCCTGATGTGGGGACTGAAAGTGGCCATATAGGCAGCTTGAATCCTAAATCAGTAGTAAAAAATTAACCCAACATCAATTTAAAAAGTTGAAATTTCATAGCGCCACTTACTTGATATAAGTGGCGTAAGGTACTTTATCGTCAAAAAATAGGGTCGTGTATTCAATATAGAGATCATCACAATAGGTAATACTCCCGCTCTATGAATGTGCCGATGATTTTATCATGCATTTCAGGCGACTTCGAATAACCTAACGTCTTACGGTTAAGACGCTTTAAGCGATTTCTTAAATTCAAATTCTCTCTTTCTATTCGTTGGGTATAAAACTTACTTGCTACGTGTTTTTGTTTAGGTAATATCTCATAAGCACTGAACTTATCCGTGCACCAAAAAGCCACATTAAACCGAGACAGTAAAGCCAGTAACTGGCGAAGAGTTCTCTTGTTTCGACGACCAAACGTATGAGCAATAATCCGTTTTAGGCGAGGTTCCCAGGCATACCAAAGCCAGCGTTGTTGTTTCTTATTAGCCACAAAAGACCACTGTTCATCGACTTCACAAAGGAGTTCAATGTGCAAATTAT
>NZ_JBIXLP010000033.1:0-11323 GCF_053543535.1 Providencia sp. AGC89 | reverse complement strand
GTTCCCAGGCATACCAAAGCCAGCGTTGTTGTTTCTTATTAGCCACAAAAGACCACTGTTCATCGACTTCACAAAGGAGTTCAATGTGCAAATTATCAAGCGGTAAAGACGTTACCTGCTTCGGCGAGAGTTTTTTAAAGTACGAACAACCGCATTAATGCTGATATGAAGGGCCCTAGCAGTATCACGAATACCGGCATTATTCATCGTGAGGTCGATAATTTTATCTTTAGTTCCGGGTTGGCAAGCACGATATTTATAATCGAGTTGGAAGCTTCGGCAGCAATCTTGGCAACGATAACGTTGATGACCAGTGCTACCTAATCCATGTTTTTTCACTGGGAGCGTTTGTTGACAAAATGGGCACCTTACATCGACTTTAGCCATGAATATTCTCCGATAAATTACCCTATATTACAGGTTAATCACCGGATTGAATACATGACCAAATGATTATGTTTTTCAATTCTTAGAATATTTTAATTTAAAATATATTTTATATTCGCAGCTAAACCATATAAAAACAAAGATTAACTCATATTTATACAATATAATTAGGTCAAAAGTTCATTTTTCAATTCAATAACCACCAATTAACAGATTAATAATCTATTTTTGACCTAAATACAATAATGCCTTCTTTTCCTTGTATGTAGTGCTGTAATTCAACATCACTAACTTTGAAATTTTCACGTAATGAAGAAGCATTTCTAAAAATTGTTTTGTTTCCTTTTTGTATTACAATACCAACGTGACTAACATCCAAGCCTCTATTCGTTGAGTAAACACCAATATAATCACCGGTCTTAAGCCTTGTAATCAAATCATTATCTATATATTTAGATGGAATATAGTTTATATCTCTATAGGTAATGGGCAACCCTAAAATATACGTCTTTCGATTACCTTTTAAATTAAGCTGCTTAGAAACGTTAACGGCATATGGGCTAATTTTAGCCGTAATGTCCTCTGCAACCGCGCTATCACCTTGTGCCCAATCCGAAAAAAAGTGGCGGCGGTTTTTGTATGTAACATCTTGATTAAAATAACGAATACTAGTCAGGTTCCTAAAAAATTGTGCACTATTTTCAGCCCCTTTAAATGCCTCAACGTACTCAATAAAGGTCATACAATCCATCGCTTCTAAATTAACGACTAAGTTTTCAGCAAAGAGTGGGCTCATATTTAACGTTTGTTTATCGTAGGGGGTATTTAAAAAATACTGAGTGAGCACATCAATTTTTTCTGCCGATGTTGAATGATATCGCTGCATTTCATTTTGTTGGTTGAATATACTGGTTAAAATTTTATGCGACCCCGATGTCAACACTACCTGAGCTTGGACATAATTAACCATTAGCAACATCAAGGTTGCAGTAACTAAGCGACGCATTCGCCCACTATTTGAATTTTTAGTATACACATTAACAATATTCCCAATTTACCTTAATTTTGCAGGCAACTGCTTCTATTTAATGACTATAGCATGAGTTTTAGTCCATTTCTTGTTCGATTTATTCCATAGTCAACCTTGATTAAGATCACATATAACTTCAAATATTCATTTTGAATATTGCAACTGTTCTATTTTCATTTAACAATGTTACCGGTAACATTTATTTTGTAACGTTATCTGGAATAGGTATAACGATAAGCACAACTTACATGACTTGCAGATTAATTGACTATAGGTCTGCATGATGGAGCAATTACCATGAGTTCTAATATCTCTGAAGTGACAAAATCTCCAGCACTCAATGAGGAACTTGAGCGCATTACACAGCGCATTATCTCTCGTTCTGCACAAGCTCGAGCAGCTTTCCTCAATAAAATTGAACGTGCTCGTAGTACAACTGTCCATCGAGCCTCGCTGGCTTGTGGTAACCTTGCTCATGGTTTTGCTGCCTGCCAAAATGATGAAAAGCAGATCCTTAAAAGTATGACGCGTTCTGATATTGCTATCATCAGCTCTTACAATGACATGCTTTCTGCTCACCGACCTTATGATAAATACCCTGAACAACTAAAAAAAGCGTTACTTGAATCGGGTTCTATTGGGCAAGTTGCAGCTGGTGTCCCTGCCATGTGTGATGGTGTAACTCAGGGGCAAGATGGGATGGAACTCTCTATGCTAAGTAGAGATGTCATCGCGATGTCTACAGCAATTGGTTTATCCCATAATATGTTTGATGGCGCTCTTTATTTGGGTATTTGCGATAAAATTGTTCCAGGCTTATTACTTGGAGCCCTCTCTTTTGGGCATTTACCTGCTATATTTGTCCCTGCTGGGCCGATGGCCACGGGCCTACCTAATAAAGAAAAAGTACGTATTCGCCAACTGTATGTGGAAGGAAAAGTCGATAGACTCGCGTTATTAGAAGCTGAAGCAGCATCATACCATGGTATTGGTACCTGCACATTCTATGGTACCGCTAATTCAAACCAAATGATGATGGAAGTCATGGGGTTACACTTACCAGGTGCATCGTTTGTCCCCCCTGATTCCCCATTACGCTATGCGCTAACAGATGCAACAGCACAGCAAATTACCCGGTTAACCGAGCAATCTGGCCATTATTTACCAATTGGTCGCCTCATTGATGAAAAAGTTATCGTCAATGGTATTGTTGCCTTACTAGCAACTGGCGGCTCTACCAATTTAACGATGCACCTTGTTGCCATCGCTAGAGCTGCCGGGGTCATTATCAACTGGGATGATTTTTCTGATATTTCTGCAATTGTACCGCTCATTTGCCGAATTTACCCTAATGGCCAAGCTGACATCAACCAATTTCAAGCCGCAGGTGGCGTCGCATTACTAGTCCACCAACTGCTGCAAAAAGGCTTGTTACACCAAGATGTTCATACTGTAGCAGGCTTTGGTTTAACGCGTTACACATTAGAGCCTTGGTTAAATAACGGGCAACTTGAATGGCGAGAAGGCCCCAAACATTCATTCAATACAGATGTTATTGCTGAAATTGACACGCCTTTTTCACCCCATGGAGGTACTAAATTACTCTCAGGTAATTTAGGCCGTGCTGTGATGAAAACGTCCGCGGTCCCCGAAGAAAATCAAATTATTGAAGCTCCTGCTGTAGTATTTAATAACCAAAATGATATCGCAAAACACTTTGAGTCAGGCAACCTTAATCGAGATTGTATCATCGTAGTTCGCTTCCAAGGCCCATCCGCTAACGGGATGCCTGAACTTCATAAATTAATGCCACCACTGGGGGTGCTTATCGATAAAGGTTATAAAGTTGCCTTAGTGACTGATGGCCGGCTATCAGGAGCATCAGGTAAAGTTCCATCCGCAATCCATGTCACTCCCGAAGCCTATAACGGTGGATTACTCGCAAAAGTAAAAGATGGCGATATCATTAGAGTAAATGCGTTAACTGGTGAATTACAATTACTTGTCGATGACACTGTATTAAACAAACGACAATCTTTCAAACCGGACTTAATCGCAGAACGTAGCGGTTGTGGCAGAGAACTTTTTGGCGCATTAAGAAGAAACTTGTCTGGCGCAGAAGAAGGTGCTTGTAGCATTGATTTTTAATCTATTGGTATTAAATAGGAATAAAAAATGAATAATTGGAACATAACCGCTGAAAGCGTGCTCAAACAAGGCCCTGTGGTCCCAGTCATTGTCATTAAAAAACTAGAACAAGCCGTCCCTCTCGCTAAAGCCTTGGTGA
The DNA here is from genome assembly GCF_053543535.1 of Providencia sp. AGC89. Taxonomy (NCBI): domain Bacteria; kingdom Pseudomonadati; phylum Pseudomonadota; class Gammaproteobacteria; order Enterobacterales; family Morganellaceae; genus Providencia; species Providencia sp. AGC89. Next base: position 7,619 of record NZ_JBIXLP010000033.1, on the reverse strand, counting down.
AAGGCGGCGTTAATGTACTTGAGGTCACATTACGTACCGAATGTGCAATTGAAGCAATTCGCCTGATTACTCAAGAAGTCCCTGACGCCATTGTTGGGGCAGGGACAGTACTCAATGCGAAACAACTTGCTGATGTGACAAAAGCTGGCGCTAAATTTGCTATTAGCCCCGGTTTAACCGAAGAATTATTGAGTGCTGCAACCCAAGGAAATATCCCACTGATCCCCGGCATTTCAACGGTTTCAGAACTAATGCTGGGTATGAATTATGGTTTGAAAGCATTCAAGTTTTTCCCAGCAGAAGCGAATGGTGGCGTTAAAGCCTTAAAAGCCATTGCCGGCCCTTTCTCACACGTAAAGTTCTGCCCAACAGGGGGAATTTCACCAGAAAACTATCGTAGTTATTTAGAACTAGAGAGCGTTCTGTGTATTGGTGGCTCTTGGTTAGTGCCCGAAGAGGCTTTAACTACTGGCAACTACGAAAAAATAACCCAACTTGCCCAAGAAGCAGTATTGGGTGCAAAGCGTTAAAACAGCGAAATTCTATTTACCGTTGAGAACGATTCGATACTACTGACTGAGTCGTTCTCAATGTAGCTTTCTTTAACCCTATCAATTTTTTATCTCATGAATCATAAGCTATTTCATTAAACCTATGGCAAAAACGTAGCTCTTCTCGATATGCATAAACATCCTCGACATGACCTGCCAAAATTCGCTTTTGCAACTTTTGCCAGTAATCTGCCGAAAATAAATCGGCATGATAACGTCGCAGATAATCACCAATTTCTGCCGTTTGACAAATAAAAGAAACAAATTCTTCAGGAAAAACATCCTGTTCACCAATGCTATACCATGGCTCATTAGCGAGCTCTTGCTCAGGATACAATGCCACAGGAATTTTACGGAAATTAACTTCTGTCATATAACAAATTTCATCGTAGTCATAAAAAACAACCCGACCATGACGCGTAACACCAAAGTTTTTAAATAACATATCACCAGGGAAAATATTCGCCGCCGCCAACTGTTTAATTGCCAAGCCATACTCATTCAAAACACTTTTTAGCTGTTCCTCATTTGCGTTATCCATATAGATATTTAAAGGCACCATCTTTCTTTCCATGTACAAATGGCGGATCAACACTTGGTCTCCTAAATCTTCAATTTGTGAAGGAGCCTCGTTTAATAGCTCTGTCATCAATTCTTCACTAATAGCGCTTTTATCAATCACAAAATTTTCAAATTCTTGTGTATCTGCCATACGCCCAACTCTATCGTGTTCTTTGACAAGCCGATAACATTCCTGCACCCTTTCTTTCGTGACATCCTTTTGTGGGGCAAACTTATCTTTGATAATTTTGAAAACACGGTCAAAAGAAGGCGCTGTAAATACAAGCATCACCATTCCTTTAACGCCTGGTGCAAGCGTAAATTGCTCACGGGCAAAATTAATATAAGCAAGATACTCACGGTAATACTCTGTTTTTCCATGTTTTTGACAACCAATCGCCATATATAATTCAGCAATGGATTTACTGGGCAAAATTTCCCGCAGCCAAAATACTAATGCCGCAGGGAAAGGTGCATACACCATAAAATAAGAGCGAGCAAAGCCAAACACAATACTCGCTTCATCAAATTCGGTGAGGCAGGTATCGATGTAAATTTGCTTATCATCATCATGATGAATGGGAAGTAAAAATGGATAGACTTCATCATCAATATAAATTTTACCAACTAACCAAGCAGCTTTGTTACGATAAAACAGTTCATTGGCAATATGAAAACAGACTTTTCGCTTTTCAAATCCTGAAAACCGTGAGTGCAATATATTGATAATACAATGAATATCAAACTCTAAATTTCGCCATTTTATTCTTAATGGTAACCCACTTAGAATCGAAAATAGTAACCCATACAGATTATCATCAACCTGATACTCCCAAGCCAATGGCCGAGGGGAAATAGAAAACCGCCTTACAGGCTGAGAAGTAAAAATGAATAAGTTATCTTGTGTAAGGTCTCGGTGTTGAAATAAACGGCAATAAACTGAATTAAAAAAACTTTCTGCTATCTCGAAGCGTGGGTAATCTGGCAACAACGTTTTATACACATTTTTTATTTCTGATAGTTTGTTTGGTGTTAAAGATTGAACTAACCCCATGAATTGTAGCTGGGCAACAACCAAGCCAACATGGTGATCATAAAGTTGGATCCTTCTTTTCATTGCATGTTGGATAGCATGCCAATCCCCTTGCTCAAACCTTTCCTGAGCTCCTGAGGTTATCTCTAGAAAACGCCCATATTGCGCATCAAATCCTTGTAGAATGGTTTGGGCTATTATCTGTTCAGTCGTGAGTATCATACTCGCTCCTATTTGAACTAATTTAAAAAAAACAGGCACTCAACGTGCCTGCAAATTAATAGATACACCTAACCAATAAGGACACCGAATGAAATGAAGCCAATTAACTAGAATTGTTCTTCTTCTGTCGACCCTGTTAAAGCAGTGACTGAAGAAGTCCCCCCTTGAATAACCGTTGTAACTTTATCAAAATAACCAGTACCTACTTCTTGTTGGTGAGAAGAGAAGGTATAGCCTTTATTTATCGCCGCAAATTCAGGCTCTTGCACTTTTTCCACGTAATGTTTCATACCTTCACCTTGTGCATAAGCATGTGCAAGGTCAAACATGTTGAACCACATACTATGAATGCCCGCTAAAGTAATAAATTGGAAGCGATAACCCATGGCTGACAACTCATCTTGGAAACGTGCGATTGTGGAATCATCTAAATTTTTCTTCCAATTAAATGAAGGTGAGCAGTTGTAAGCCAATAATTTACCTGGGTATTTAGCATGAATTGCTTCAGCAAACTGGCGCGCAGCATCTAAGTCTGGTTTTGATGTTTCACACCACACGAGGTCTGCATAAGGCGCGTATGCCAAACCACGACTAATCGCTTGCTCGATACCTGCGTTAGTCCGGAAGAACCCTTCAGAAGTACGCTCACCAGTGACAAATGCCGAATCATATGGGTCACAATCAGATGTCAGAAGATCAGCTGCATCGGCATCAGTTCTTGCGATCAGGATCGTTGGTACACCAGAGACATCAGCGGCTAAACGTGCGGCAACTAATTTTTGAACAGCTTCTTGAGTCGGAACCAATACTTTACCGCCCATATGACCGCATTTTTTCACCGCAGCCAATTGGTCTTCAAAGTGCACAGCCGCTGCCCCTGCTTCTATCATATTTTTCATTAACTCAAAGGCATTCAATACCCCACCAAAACCGGCTTCTGCATCTGCAATAATCGGTAAAAAGAAATCAATATATTCTTTATTATCTGGCCCAATGCCATTCGCCCATTGAATTTGATCTGCCCGGCGAAAAGTATTGTTAATTTTCTGAACGACAGAAGGAACCGAATCAACTGGGTAAAGTGACTGATCAGGGTACATACTTGAGGCTGTATTTGCATCAGCAGCAACCTGCCAACCAGAAAGATAAATGGCCTCAACACCAGCTTTCGCTTGTTGTAATGCCTGCCCACCTGTCAATGCACCTAGTGCATTGACGTAGCCTTTCTTAGATTTGCCATTCAGTTGTTCCCAAAAGCGCTCTGCCCCCCTACGAGCAAGGGTATGCTCCGGATTAACAGAACCGCGAAGTTTGATAACTTCCTCAGCAGAATACGGGCGATTAATGCCTTTCCAACGTGGTTTCTTCCATTCATTTTCTAATTGGGCAATTTGGTCTAAGCGCGATGTCGTCATGATTAACTTCCTTTATAAGAATATGTAGGGTTTATCGAATTTATATTTGTTGTTACTAATCTAATAATTGGTAACCAGGAATAGTTAAGAACTCAATAAGTTCATCTTGTGTCGTAATTTGGCGCATTAGCTCCGCTGCTTCACGGAAACGACCATGCTGAAAACGCTTATCACCAAGTTCTTTTTGAATAACTTGAAGCTCTTCATCTAGCATTTCTTCGAACAACGCTTTTGTCACTTTTTCGCCGTTGATTAGTGACTTTTCATGCCTGATCCATTGCCAAATCGAAGTTCGAGAAATTTCAGCGGTAGCAGCATCTTCCATTAAGCCATAGATAGGAACGCACCCATTACCTGAAATCCATGCTTCAATATATTGCACAGCGACCCGAATATTTGCCCTCATACCTGCATCGGTTCGTTCACCTGCGCAAGGTTTTAATAGTTGCTCCGCTGTGATTGGTTCGTCAGAATCACGAGTAACATGCAGTTGATTGGTGTTCTCTCCTAGAACTTGGTTAAAGACATCCATCACTGTATCTGCAAGACCTGGGTGAGCAACCCACGAACCATCGTGACCATTTTTTGCTTCAAGCTCTTTATCTGCTCTTACTTTAGCCAATATAGCTTGGTTCTCTGTTTCATCTTTACTTGGGATAAATGCGGACATTCCCCCCATAGCAAAAGCCCCACGACGATGACAAGTTTTAATAAGCAAACGTGAATAAGCACTTAGAAAATCTTGGGTCATCGTAACCACTTGGCGATCGGGTAGTACCCTATCTGGGTGCTCTTTTAATGTTTTGATATAACTAAAAATATAATCCCAACGACCACAATTTAACCCGACAATGTGGTGACGCATGTGATACAAAATTTCATCCATCTGGAATACCGCAGGTAAAGTTTCAATTAAAACTGTTGCCTTAATTGTTCCACGAGGCAAACTGACAGCATCTTCTGCAGCACTAAATACATCACTCCACCATTTTGCTTCCTGCCAAGATTCCAATTTAGGGATATAAAAATAAGGCCCACTTCCTTTCTTCAACAACGCTTGATAGTTATTAAAAAAGTAAAGTGCAAAATCAAATAGCCCCCCCGGAATATTTTTTCCCGCAAGTGATACATGCTTTTCGTCTAGATGTAGCCCTCGTACACGTGCAATTAAAACAGCAGGGTCAGATTTAAGCTGATAAACCTTACCTTTTTCATTGGTGTAAGAAATATCGCCATTAATTGCATCACTTAAATTGATTTGCCCATCAATCAATTTTTCCCATGAGGGAGAAAGAGAGTCTTCAAAGTCAGCCATAAATACTTTAACGTTAGAATTCAAAGCATTAATAACCATTTTTCGTTCGACAGGACCTGTTATTTCAACCCGGCGGTCACGTAAATCCTCAGGTATATTCTGTATTTTCCATTCTGATTTTTTAATGGAATCAAATTCCGAAATAAAATCCGGCAATTCGCCCGCATCAATTTTTTGTTGCCTTATGGTTCTTTGTTTTAGTAACTCTTCACGACGTGGTAAAAACGCCTCAACCAAATTTGAAAGAAACTCAATAGAATCATTATGTAAGACCCTAGTATCTTGCTGAGATATTTCCTTTGAAAATGCTAACTTTGATATTAACAATTGATTTTCCATTGACCTTTCCTCATTCACATCTGACTATGAATTAAGCTTACGATCAAATAACAAATAAATCAAAAACCGTTTCCATTTTATATAAAATACACCTTATCTTTATGATATCAATGGCATTTTATAATTATTTATTTTTGAACAACGATTCTTATAACAAGATAAGTAGTGTTAAGCACTTGTTAAATAAAACAATTACTAAAAAGTAAAATTGTTAAATAATTTACCCCAAAAATAAAAAAAGCAGCCATAAATGGCTGCTTTAGTTTTAAATATTGTAAATTTTCTGGAATATTAATCTAAATAAAATACTAAATATAATTAGTTAGAGTGACATAACAAACATTTTAAGCTCAACACCCCTTATTTTAATCTAGTGTAGGCTCCATGTGAGTAAGATCGAATGGTGTGATCTGGTACACATAATAATTAAGCCAATTCGAAAAAAGTAAGTGCCCATGGCTTCGCCAGCTAATTGTTGGGCCTTTATTAGGATCATTATTTTTAAAATAATTACATGGGATTTCTGGTGAAATACCTGCATCAACATCTCGCCAGTATTCTTGAGCGAGCGTATCTCTATCATATTCAGGGTGGCCAGTAACAAATGCCAAGCGTTTATCTTTTGATGCAAATAAATAAGCACCGGCTTCTTCTGAACTGGCTAAAATTTCAAGATCGGTATGCTTGCGGATAAGCTCTTCAGGGAAATCCGCATAACGAGAGTGTGGAGCATAGAATGAAGCATCAAACCCTCGCGTTAATAATGCATACGGCTCCAATGTATCATGCTGATATACGCCTGAAAGTTTTTCTTCTCTAGTCCATTTTGGCAAATCATAAAGAACTTTCAATGCAGCCTGTACAGCCCAACACACAAAGAGCGTTGAAGTAACATGGCTTTTCGCCCATTTAATTACCTTTTCTATTTGTTCCCAATAACATACATCGGTAAATTCAACTAGCCCTAACGGAGCTCCTGTTACGATTAAACCATCAAAATTTTGATCTTTAATATCTTCAAAATCACAATAAAAATTATTCAAATGCTCTGTAGGAGTATTTTTAGATTCCCTTTGGTCAATACGCAATAACTGGATATCAACCTGTAATGGTGTATTAGATAAAAGCCTTAAGAACTGATTTTCCGTTTCTATTTTTTTAGGCATTAAATTCAGTATTAACACTTTCAAGGGGCGGATCTCCTGAAGGCTAGCTCTTGTCGTTGTCATGACAAAAACATTTTCTTCACGTAAGAAATTAACTGCGGGTAACTCGTCTGGTAAACGAATTGGCATCATTCATCCCCTTTTATATACTTTTATACGTTTAGACTTCTAGAGTGCTAAATAATCTAACCAATGTTACTTACCTTGTCGAGCTTTTCAAGACTAATTGAAATAATTTCACGTAGATTCATTTGTCATGGCATTAACTTGAGTATACCTATCTTATAATGTATTGATTTTATATATTTTTTAATCAATAGTGATATTTTATAGATAGATATTCTACTTAGACGTTTTAAGCATTAGGTAAAACTAGGGCAGTATTCATCGCTGCTGAGCAGTGACTGTATTATTTAGTTATACATCGCAAAATTATTTCAAAATACTGTACCAAAAATTATTTAATAAACGTCTTTATGTCATTATCAAATGGCAGCTTTAGCTATTACTAAAATAATATGTAGTCGTTAATTTAAGCTCTAAAATGCCCTATATCCCAAAACTTGTGAGTTGTTACTTACTACTTTAGATCTGACACGCCTATTCAACACACCAATATCACTGTGTATTCAGAGTGAACAGATGTCCAACTTCCTCATGCCTTGTGCGATACTTCCCCGATAGCCAAGCTCACGCTAGCTTCACTCTGCATTTGCTCCCCCCAACTCAGTGAGTTGTTATTTACTGCTTTAAATTCCACACACTTATTCACCATACCAATATCATTACACTTTCCGCATAAACTAGTACCAAACTTCTCTACTCCCAGCTTAGCTCCTCCCGTAGGTAATTGATTTAATTTTATTTTTCAGCATATTAAACTCACCCCGATAAGTGAGTTGTTACTTACTACTTTAAATCCGACATGCCCATTCAACACATCCATATCACTGTGCATTCAGAGTGAACAGATGCCCAACTTCCTCATGCCTTGCTCAGTCCTTACTCTACAGCCAA
>NZ_JBIXLP010000032.1:0-21966 GCF_053543535.1 Providencia sp. AGC89 | reverse complement strand
GGGGTTACGCGCCCATTTCATCGAAAAGTCCAAAGTTTGCTCTTAGCCCTGTAATATCAAGGGCTACAGGCGATATCTTATACGGTAGCATTAACACTCGATGCTATTACATTGAAAAATTAAAATTTAGAAACCCTGCCGTCTAAGGATATATTAGTAAAACTTATTGCCGATATGAAAATTACGGTAAGGGCGTTATTACGAAAAAATGTTGAGCCGTATGAGCAATTAATTGATTTTATGTTGCAGTACCCAATACTGATTAATAGACCGATTGTTGTTACACCAGTAGGAACTAAGCTTTACCGACCTTCAGAAGTCGTTTTGGATATATTACCTCATTCGCAACAACGTGAATTTATCAAAGAAGATGGCGAGGTTATTGTTGATAAACAAGGCATCAGAGTAAAGTAAATCTCTGACGATATTTATCATGATGAGCGTACCGATGTATGGCATCAGTACGCTCATGTTAATCCGGTACTTGCTTAAGGTCGTTGATATTGGTATTTTAAAAAAAACATACTATTCATAGGAACAGCTGATCATATTATGCGCCTTACGCCACCCTGAGATACCTCCTTCCTTTTAGGTTGATACTAAATCAGCCAATTCCCACATCCCTTCTTTGGGATAATTTCGTTTATTTAAAATATAATCTCCCATCTTGGGATTGATAGATTACAAGGTAGTCTAATATGCTTTTGTCCTCCACTCGTCAGGACTGGCTGGGTAATATCCGTGGGGATGTCCTAGCCGGTATTGTTGTTGCTTTAGCGTTAATTCCTGAAGCTATCGCTTTTTCAATTATTGCCGGCGTCGACCCCAAAGTGGGGTTATACGCCGCATTTTCTATTGCGGTAATTATCGCTTTTATCGGGGGGCGCCCCGGCATGATTTCCTCCGCAACGGGTGCAATGGCACTTTTAATGGTCGTTCTGGTGAAAGAACATGGCCTTCAGTACCTATTAGCTGCGACGGTATTAACTGGGATATTTCAAGTTATCGCAGGATATTTAAAGCTCGGTAATTTAATGCGGTTTGTTTCACGCTCTGTCGTAACGGGGTTTGTTAATGCGTTAGCTATCTTGATTTTTTTAGCCCAACTTCCAGAGTTAACCCATGTAAGTTGGTATGTTTATGCGATGACCGCGGCAGGCTTAGGGATTATCTATCTGTTTCCATTAATCAATAAGACCATTCCTTCACCATTAGTGTGTATCGTTGTATTAACGGTAATTTCAATTAGTCTGGGTCTTGATATCCGCACAGTCGGTGATATGGGCGTTTTGCCTGACAGTTTACCCATCTTCCTTGTGCCTGATATTCCCTTGAATATCGAAACGCTACTGGTCATATTACCCTACTCACTAGCGCTTGCCGTTGTTGGCTTATTGGAATCGATGATGACCGCAACGATTGTGGATGATTTGACCGATACAACCAGTGATAAAAATCGAGAATGCAAAGGGCAAGGTATTGCGAATATTGCCACTGCCTTTATTGGCGGGATGGCAGGATGTGCGATGATTGGTCAATCCATCATCAATATTAAATCGGGTGGCCGAGGCCGATTATCTACGTTGGTTGCCGGTATTGTTTTATTGTTAATGGTGGTTTTTCTTAATGATTGGGTATCAAAAATTCCAATGGCGGCGTTAGTTGCTGTGATGATTATGGTGTCAATTGGAACCTTTTCTTGGCGCTCCCTTGCTGATATACGAGTTCATCCGCTATCAACCAGTGTCGTTATGATAGCCACCGTCATTGTTGTCGTTTGGACCCATAATCTGGCTTACGGGGTACTTGTCGGAGTGCTCATCACAGCGCTTAATTTTGCTAATAAAGTCGCGCGATACATGACAGTTACATCAAGCAGGGATAAAAAAGCACGCCATTATGAGGTTCGAGGACAAATTTTCTTTGCTACATCGGAACGCTTTGTTAATGCTTTTGATTTTAAAGAAGACATTGATAAAGCGATTATCGATATGGATCATGCTCATTTTTGGGATATCACCTCCGTCAGTGCGTTAGATAAAGTGGTGATTAAGTTTAGACGTGAAGGCATTGATGTTGAAATTAAAGGGATGAATGAAGCCACTGCAACATTGGTTGATAAATTTGGTATTCATGACGACCCGAAAAAAATTGAAAAATTCATGGGAGGTCATTAATTATGGCAGCAGATATCATTCAAAAAAATTGCGTAATTGGGTGTATTGACCGTTCGTCTTCGGCAATTGCCGTTTGTCAGGCCAGTGTCTGGATAGCCCAAACACTCGACCTACCACTGACACTGTTACACATGAATGAAAAAATCTCGACATCAGCACACCATGATTTAAGTGGGATCATAGGATTTGATACCCGAGAAACTTTATTGAATGAACTCGTGGATATTGAGGAAAAGCGAGCGCGTTTAACCCGTGAGGAAGGCCGACAATTATTGATGAGAGCAAAAAAAATCACTCAAGATTTAGGTCTTCATGATGTTAATACACTTCAGCGACAAGGAACGTTAGCCGAAGTACTAAATCAAGAAGATACGCATATTGTTGTACTCGGTCGTCGAGGCGAGCAATCTGAGTTAACGGGTCATATTGGCCGTCAACTCGAAGGCATTATTCGACTTCAAAAAAACTCAGTGCTTATCTGTAAGCGAAACTTTACCCCACCGAAAAAGATGATGATTGCATTTGATGGCAGTGAGGAAGGTGAACGAATCATTCATCGGTTAACACAAGTGAAATTATTAGCCGATAGTGATTGCTATCTGGTGATGTACGGTAACCAAGACTGTCAGCTCAAAAAAGCACAAAACCAACTTCATCAAGCCGGTATTCAGGTGAAAGCCAATTTACTTGAGGGTGACAATAGCATCGTTGATGAGTTGTGTAACTTTGCAGTACAACACCATATTGATTTGATCATCATGGGGGCTTTTGGTCATTCGCGATTGAGGCAATTTTTTACCGGAAGTCATACGACAGAGATGATACATAAAACGCCCGTGTCATTACTCATCATTCGTTAGTTTTTTCGTCTATAGTCATTATTACCAAGAGAGGTGACTCGCTTTCGTCACCTCTCTATCATAATAAGTGGCTACGATTTATCGACAATATGAATAAAATGAATGTGTTTTTCATATTGATCGAGGATATCATGAATAATCTGCGCTTCACTCCATCCCATAATATCGTAGTCTTGCCCACCTTCCTTTAAATAAACTTCAGCGCGGTAGTATTTCTGAGACTCATTATTTTCATCATCATCCATACCCACTAATGCAAAAGAAGGCGTCAGATAGTCCCGTAATCGTATTTCATAGAGAAAATTGAAGTTCTCACCAAATTGTACTTCAAGAGTCACCCTATCGTCTTTCTCATTATGGATAGCGGCCTCGGTCCCCTGCTTTTCCAACTCAGTGACAACAGATTGCATAGCAGGCTCAATCACTTCAGTCATGAAACGTTTAACCTGATTACGTTTAGGAAAGAAAGCTATTTTACGTAATCGACGCTCCCATGATAACCCCCCACGTCCGGTATTCGGTGCTAAGGTAGCGAGCTGTTGACTGTCTTTTTTATACACATCAATCCGTAAAGCTTTTAGCAATCCGACAATAGCAATCAATAAAATAATCGCAAAGGGGAGTGCGGTCGCTATCGTCATGGTTTGCAATGCCGTTAATCCGCCGGCCAGTAAAAGTGTGATTGCAACGGCCCCCATCAAAAAAGCCCAAAAGATACGTTGCCAAACAGGTGTATGTATTTCCCCCCCAGAGGCCAATGTATCGACAACCATCGCCCCAGAATCCGCAGATGTCACAAAAAAAACAATGACCATCAACATAGCGACAAAAGAAAGAACAGATGAAAACGGAAAGTAATTTAAAAATTCAAATAAGGCGAGAGCAACATCTTTTTGAACGACTTGCGCCAACATTTCTGCCCCATTATCACGGATCAAATGGATGGCACTATTTCCAAAAAAAGTCATCCAAAGCAGTGTAAACCCAGCAGGAACAAACAAAACACCTGTAACAAACTCACGAATAGTACGGCCTCGAGAGATCCTCGCAATAAACATGCCCACAAAAGGGGACCATGAAAGCCACCATCCCCAATACAATAATGTCCATCCCCCTAACCATTCACTCGATTGCGGCTCATAGGCATAAAGATTGAAGGTTTTATTGATGATATCTGAAAGATAAGCCCCGGTATTTTGGACAAAAGATTTAAGTAACAGTACTGTCGGGCCTAAAATCCCAATTAATAATAATAATAAACCCGCTAAACTGAGGTTGAGTTCAGAGAGAATTCGTATGCCTTTATCTAAACCACTGACGACTGATAACGTCGCTAATCCCGTGATCACCACGATCAAAATTACTTGCATCGTTGGACTGACAGGAAAACCAAATAAATGTGCTAATCCTGCGTTGACTTGCAAAACACCAAATCCAAGCGAAGTTGCAACGCCAAAAACGGTGCCAACAACAGCAAAAATATCAACGGCATGTCCCATTGGGCCATAGATACGTTCACCAATGATGGGATAGAGAGCTGAACGCAATGTAAGCGGTAAGCCATGTCGATAACTAAAAAAAGCGAGAATTAAGGCGACAATGGCATAAATCGCCCAAGCATGTAAGCCCCAATGGAAAAATGTAATTTCCATTGCTTCTCTTGCAGCTTGAACCGTTTGTGGGTCTCCAACGGGGGGAGCAAGATAGTGCATCACGGGTTCTGCGACCCCGAAAAACATCAGTCCAATGCCCATTCCAGCAGAAAACAACATAGCGAACCAGGAAAGATAACTAAATTGCGGTTGAGCATGATCTGGACCGAGTTTGATTTGGCCAAATCGAGAGAGCCCTAAATAGGCGACGGTCAATAAAATTAATGCGACGGCCAGAATATAAAACCAACTGGCATTCTCAAAAAGTTGAGCTTGTAGGGTTTTTAACAAAATTTCAGAACGTTGAGGAAAAATAGCGGCTACTGCAACGACACATAAAATAATAAAAGCGGAAACAAAGAAAACGGGCGGATTTATCTTCCCCCACGTTTGAGACTTTTGTGGTGATGATGACATTCAATCTCCCTTTTAATGCGTGCTCATGATTGTCATGAAGCTCGGTTTATGGTGATAAATATAAGTTATTGAATTAAAAAGTATCCAATCACTTGTTTATACTTAAATATCTCTCTCATGTCATTCCAAGCGGTATGACTATAAACTTGCTCAACGAATAGAGGGACATTTATTGTACTATTTTCATCAATTTTGATACTTTCGAAATAGTATGCCGCGAACAACCTATCAGGTTTTCTATTTGGCTATAGCTTTTTTTCTCCATTAGAAGGCCTTCAATTTTTTGGTGTAATATCTTATTGACCGGACGGCCTTTATACTTCCCTTCTTGTTTGGCTTTTTGCACTCCTTGCGCTTGACGACGCCGTCTATCTTCGTAATCCTTTCTTGCAACCGCTGCCAGCATGTCTAACATCATACTGTTAAGGGCTGCAAGCATTCGTTCTGTAAATTCATCGGTGCGACTCATAAACTGGTAACTGGTTGGCAGATCTAAAGAAACGACCTTTAACCCTTTATGTCCAATGAGATATTTTAATTTTTCCCAGTCATCGGTATTCAAGCGGCTAATTCTATCCACTTGTTCAACTAAAATAATATCTCCGGGCATGGCCACATTGAGTAAGCGAAAGAGTTCAGGTCGGTGAAGCTGAGCGCCTGACTCATTTTCTTCAAACCAGCAGGCAATTTGTAGCCCCATTCCTTCAGCAAATTTCAACAGTTCATTTTTTGCTCTTGACGCATCTTGATCATACGTAGAAGCACGTAGATATCCATAAATTCTTATATTTGTCTTCATCGGTGCACTATACATTGGTGTTGTTATGTCGGTGCATTATACATCTGTTTTTCATACTAACTACACTAGATTTCACTTAGTGTAGTTAAGGTAGACTTAAATTGCACCTTTATGTCGATTGAGCACATCACCCCATTATATGATGTCATCTATTTTTACTGGATAAAACATGACTACAATGAAAGAAATTAAATCAGGCCGTATTCAAATTTTGACTGAACAGGAAATTCATGAGCTCTATTCACGTCCAATATTTAATCAAATTGAGCGTGAAGAATACTTTTCATTAGATCCGAGTATGAAAAAAATCCTCACTAAAATGAGCAAAATTGAAACGAAAATATATTTAATTCTTCTGATCGGTTATTTCCGTGCTAAGCCTGTTATTGCTCAATTTAAGCTACGAGAGGTTAAACACGATGTTGACTACATTTATGCGACTCATTTTCCAAATAAAAAACCGAAATATCCCTTTATTGCTAAAAGTACTCGTGCAACATTGATCGCGAAAATGTATGAAATACTCGGTTTTTCGCGGCTATTAAAGCGAGATAAACAAGCTTTGATAGAGCGCTTAAATGATGTTGCAACAATCTGCACATATCCCAAATATATTTTTGATGAATGCCTCGCTTTTTTAGGTCAAAACAGAATAGGACTGGTTGGCTATTCCACTTTACAAAATATAATTACCACGGTTTTAGCTAATGAGAGGCAACGCACCGAGGTAATCCTTTCAAATAGCATGCCTCCAATAATACATAAAAAATTAAAGAAGATACTGCATACAAAAGGGGTATTAAATAGTCTATCTGGCCAACAAGGCGCAGCTAAAGACTTTACACCGACAGAGCTCGCAAGTGAAATTGAAACGCATAATACCATAAAAAGTGTTTATCCCGATGTAAAACGTCTCGTTGGTGAATTAGGTTTATCGTTAGGTAACTTAAGCTATTATGCATCGATTATTCGGCATCAATCGATTTATAAAATTCGCCGATTCCCCGAATGGCAAGGGATGTTATATTTGGTTTGTTATTTATTTTTTCGTTACCAAGAAACCAATGATAAATTGGTAACAGCTTTTTTGTATGTGACTCGGAAACAGAGGGAAGCGGCGAGTACTTCCGCTAAACTACGTATAGCGGAAGAGTTGGAAATTATTCGAGAAAAGTTAACGTATGCGGGTAATGTTTTACAACTCTTTGTTGATGAAACCATCAGTGACGATACCCAATTTGGTGATATTCGTCAAAATGCATTTGCAATGATTTCTAAAGATGAAATACAACTAATAAGCAAACATCTTAATAAAAATAACTTTGATAAAACCCATTATGAGTGGCTTTACATTGATACACAATACAGAAAAATTGCGAATACAATGAGGTCGCTTTTTCTCGCTATTGATATTGAGTGTGAACCTGGGTTGGAATTGCTGTCTTCTCAATTGTTAACAGCAAAGTCAGAACTTCAAAAAGATAAGCACATTTCTACCGTTGATCAGCAATTACTGCTAAAAAATGATAAACCTTTTCTCGTGATAGATGAAAAGGTTAATACACGGAGATTTGAATACTATTTATATCAAAAAGTGGCTCGAATGATTGAAAGTAACAATATTTACATCAACGAAAGCGCCAATAATAAGCGTTTAGACGATGATTTAATTTCAGCCATCGATTGGAAAAAAAGCCCCATTATTATTCAAAAAACAGGGTTAACTCGTCTCAATACGCCGATAGAACAAACGCTTTCGGAATTAACGCAAAAATTGAATGACCAAATGAAGCAGGTTGGACGTAATATTCATGATGGAGCGAATGATTTCGTGACACTTCAGCCACGATCAAACCAGTTAACATGGAAACTGGCGAATAAACGTTGGAAAGATGATCTTGATAACCCCATATACAACCAGCTCCAACATATGGGGATCATTGAAATTATGGACTATGTTCATCAAAACACAGGCTACTTAGATGCGTTTAAAAATATCGCATCAAAAAAGAAAAACACTAAGGCTAAAGAAGGCGATTTACTTGCCTGCATATTTGGAAATGGTTCAAACTATGGTGTTCACCATATGTCATCAATATCAGATCGTGCTATCGGTGTGCTTAGAGCCGTTAATGACGGCTATATTCGACCTGAAACAACGAGTGAAGCCAATGATATGATATCTAATGCTTTAGCAAAACTGCCGATTTTCAACTATTATATGATTAACGAAAGTGCCCCATTCGGGAGTATTGATGGCCAAAAACATGGTTGCCGAATCAATACATTTAAAGCCCGATTTTCAGCCAAATACTTCCGAAAAGGGAAAGGCGTATCCGCACTTACATTAGTTTCAAATCATGTACCAATCAACACGAAAGTGATTTCAGCCAACGAATATGAAGCGCATTACGCATTTGATTTACTGTATAATAATACCTGTGATATTCAACCCAAAACATTAGCCACGGACACGCATGGGGTTAATAACGTTAACTTTGCTATCCTTGACCTCTTTGGGTATCAATTCGCCCCTCGATATGCAAAATTTAAACACGTTTTTAATGAATTGTTTGAAATTGAGCTTGATGAAGTCGTTTCTCTGAAACTTAAAAAATCGCTCAATTTATCACTCATTCAGGAGGAGTGGGAAAATATTCAATGGATAATTTGTTCATTAAGCCGTAAAACGACAACACAAAGCACGGTGATTACTAAGCTTTCTAACAGTAAGAAAAACAATCGCACCTTAGCGGCTCTTCGTGAATATGACAGATTAATTAAGTGCTTATACGTTCTCGATTATGTTGATGACAAAATGCTCAGGCAGTTTGTCCAGCAAGCACTTAATCGGGGTGAGGCTTACCATCAATTACGGCGTGCAATCGCATCAATTAATGGTAATCAATTTAGAGGCGGCGATGATTACCAGATAGAACAATGGAATGATTGCGCTCGTATCATTGCTAACTGCATTATTTATTATAATTCCGCATTATTATCCAGTTTGATTGAAAAATTTGCGCGTGAAAATAATCAAGAAGCAGTAAATATGATAGCTGAGTTATCGCCTGTCGCATGGCAGCATATACAGTTGGCCGGTAATTACACCTTTGGCCTTAAAAAAGATAATATTGTTCTGGAAAGATTACTGGAAAATTTAGATCCTCTCATTTCAGAAGAATCATTAAGCTTAGCGGCATAGTCTATCAATAATATTAAAATGCACATCGTCTGTAGCCCTTGGTATCAAAGGGCTATGAGAAAACTTTGGACTTTTCGATGAAATGGGCGCACAACCCCTGTTGATTAATAAAACGGATATTTTGAATATAAGGTGATTTTTGGAAGGAAAGATTCGTTAAACCCATCCTCAATTCGTCCCTTAGTCTACCTTAAAATTTAGGAGCGCAAACAGCTTATCGCGTTCCCGTTCGTTAATACATTTCCCATTTTTATACAGCTTTGGAAATAACTTCTCCGGATGGGAATAAGTGGTTTTGATCGTTGGAGTACCATTTTCTCCGATTACCTGCTTAGCGTGTATATATTGATGAAGACGTTCAAGAGCAAGATCTTCGGTTCTAAAAAGCACATCAATACCGCCTACCGCAAGAGTAGCCTTAGCCTTTGCCAATCGATTAAACGACATTATATCGGATAAAGAATTCCCAGGTTCAAAATCGTCTTGATTGCCTTTTATTTTTAGTACCCCATTTGCATCTTCACACTCATAAAGCGAGGCAATACAAAGAGTTATAGGTGAATAACCTGGGGGAAGTCCTAATCGTTTGCCTTCATTAGCGGTATATTGGGCTAATTGAAATCGTTTATCCGCATACTGAGTATTTTCCGCTATTAAATCTGCAAAAGACTCGATAAACTGCAAACTTTTATCATATAGAAGCTCAGCACGTTCAGATTGGGCATGACGTTCATTCATGTAAACACTGAGCATTTTATCCAAAATTTCAGGCGGTTCAGCAATATTTTCTTTACCCACAAAATCGACAATTGACTCGTAGTTACCTTTAAATAGAGCAATCAAGTTATCTCGACTTAATACATTCACCTTATCCGTCGCTTTTTCCATTATGGCCAATAAAAATGAGAAACGATAATCTTTGGCAACCAGCTCTCTCAGCTGCCTTACACGCTCCTTCATAACTTTATTTTGTCCACTCTCTATTTTTTTATATTTTTCAATGTACTGGATGGTACAAATATCCATCAAAACAATCGGTCTTGTATCCATTGGTTGGGGTTTCCTTAATTTTTCCGAATTAAAATACGCATTTGGAACAACCAATCCAGTCTCATTCAATCGAATAACATGCGTTCGCAGCGAAATTTCGCCAAAACGCTCAAAATCATAGGGTATATTTTGTTGTCGAATATAATCATTAAGCCGCTGATCTATGTCCGAAAATTTATATTCAATTTCGTCATTATCCTGGTATGGTGAGTATCTATATCGTTGATACCAATCACAATCTTGAATTAAATTTGATGGACAGAGCACATTCAATAATTGTGAATTTTCGAAAATAAAATCACGATTAAAATAAATATCATACCCCATGTTTATCAAGGTGTGATACCACTGCAAAATAACCGTAAAAAATGCCACTCTTGACGTTAAGGCTAATTTGGGTAATTGCAGCACCCAACCTGGATACCGCCCATCATTTTTGACCGCTATCATCGCTGAAAACGTCCCATTGGCATTTTTGTGAAAGCTAAAACGCAGTTGTTTTGTCGTCAGTTCTTTCAAAAATTGCCTAAAATTCGAGTTAGAAAATGGCGTTTTTGAAACGTGTAGCTCCATCGCTTCTGCATAATGCAGCGGAAACAATGTCAAAAAGTTGGGGTGATCGATAATCGGTATATTCGATAAAGTTTGTTGTTGATGCTTTTTCGTCGTGGCCATCATAGTGCTAAATTGAGGATAACCTAACGATTTCGCTATGGCATTTAACACCTGATTTTTTATTGCAGGGTTATGCGAGTGAGGGCCATTGTCACAATCAAATGTTTGAGATAAATCAAACTCAGCAAAAGCACTAAGAATAGATTTTTGTAATAGATTAAATGGGTACACTTCACCATTAATCGGCGTGCGTTCAGATACAATCATGTTATCACCTAAAATTTAATTAGATTGGCATTTATCTTCCCAAAACGGCGCAGACCTACGCGTTTTGAAAACCAATGAATTAAAAAAAGGGTGATGGTTCAAAACTAAAAAAGAGAAGCCGAGCACGATGTGCTGATCTGCGGTCATTTCTCTATTATTAGAATAACCACAACATTTAGGATAAAGCAAGCCTTTTTTTAGTTCGACATTTCCTCTGGTGATCGGTCAGAGTAATTCGCTGTTTTTTTAACCATAGCCTCACATCGTAAATTCAGCTCCCGATTGCACATTTGCCGTCAATAACGGGGAAAACGCAATTTCCTTTCCTGCCTTGCGTATGGGGATGATGCCGAAAATACCACATCTAGTGACAATGAAGTTCAAATACCCCAATATGCGGCCAAAATAGGGAATTGCACACTCTAGCGGTAAAACGCAAATGGACTAAAATCCCCCAAGCACCCGAAAAACATCGACCGCACAGAATGGCCGCTACGATGAAAAAAGAACGTGAGTAAGGCAATGTGTTAGCTAAAAGAAAAAATCGCGTAAAATGGCGTAGAAGAGGAATTTGGCGGAGGGCAAAAAGTGACACGCTAGAGAAGTGTCACTCACAGAGGAAATGCATTCTTTAGAAAAAAGCGATAAATCAATCCGCTTACTGGGATCGGGGGGAATTTAAGAGCGTTAAGCAGCGTTCGAGAATAACGGGATTATTGAGAATAAGGATTTTTAATTGATTGCGCGTGCGGGTCATGTTTTGGAATAACATTTTTACAGCACTATAATAGGAATGACCAGAATAGGCTAAATCGCCATTATCATTATACCTAAACGCACTATCAATAATGACAGCTACCCAATCAAACTCTTGTCCAATAACACTATGAGATTTTTTATTTGAAGGATCTAAATATTTCTGATGCGTATTCCATCCATGAACAGGTGGCGTGAATTGCAATACTTCCCATCCTTTTGATTTTAAATTACGCATAAAAAATATCATATCGGAAATATTATCATAATATTCAAAACTTACATTACCAAAATTTAAAATAGGGTCATTTTTTTTATTATTAAAAAAACCGCGAATAAATGCCGCAATTTCTTTATTTGTTCTTATTTTTTCTGATAGCGAATACATAACCACGCCCGCCAGACATGATATTTTAGTCGGAATGTCATTTTTCGCTTCGGTACTGTCTAATGTTTGTAAATTATCATAAGAAAAAATACATTTACACGTTGATGTTTTTATTTTTTCTACAAAATCATTAAATTGATACAACCGGATACGTTGAATTTCATCAATAAAAATAACATCGTAGTCATTGACATTTACACTACCGATATTCTTTACATGCCAAATATTCCAGCCGTTTTGCATTAATGTGTTATGTCCTTCATTTAAATTACCACAATGAACAAGTAAAACTTTTTTTCCTAGAACAATTAAATATTTTGCAATATCATAGGTTAACAGAGTTTTTCCTGTACCAGCACCACCAATAACTGCCGTAAATTGATCCCCTGATGGGGCATTAAGTCTGGCAATCACCGCCCGTTTGATATCACTTTGTTGCCCTGTTAAAAAATACTGCCCGTCTAAAAATTTTTCAGTTGAATTGAAGGGTGAAACTAAATAATTCGAAGGATTAAATAATGAATCTATATTTTTAATATCACTCAAAATTTGACCTAATAGTATTCCTTGCAGGGGTTGTGCGCCCATTTCATCGAAAAGTCCAAAGTTTTCTCATAGCCCTTTGATACCAAGGGCTACAGACGATGTGCATTTTAATATTATTGATAGACTATGCCGCTAAGCTTAATGATTCTTCTGAAATGAGAGGATCTAAATTTTCCAGTAATCTTTCCAGAACAATATTATCTTTTTTAAGGCCAAAGGTGTAATTACCGGCCAACTGTATATGCTGCCATGCGACAGGCGATAACTCAGCTATCATATTTACTGCTTCTTGATTATTTTCACGCGCAAATTTTTCAATCAAACTGGATAATAATGCGGAATTATAATAAATAATGCAGTTAGCAATGATACGAGCGCAATCATTCCATTGTTCTATCTGGTAATCATCGCCGCCTCTAAATTGATTACCATTAATTGATGCGATTGCACGCCGTAATTGATGGTAAGCCTCACCCCGATTAAGTGCTTGCTGGACAAACTGCCTGAGCATTTTGTCATCAACATAATCGAGAACGTATAAGCACTTAATTAATCTGTCATATTCACGAAGAGCCGCTAAGGTGCGATTGTTTTTCTTACTGTTAGAAAGCTTAGTAATCACCGTGCTTTGTGTTGTCGTTTTACGGCTTAATGAACAAATTATCCATTGAATATTTTCCCACTCCTCCTGAATGAGTGATAAATTGAGCGATTTTTTAAGTTTCAGAGAAACGACTTCATCAAGCTCAATTTCAAACAATTCATTAAAAACGTGTTTAAATTTTGCATATCGAGGGGCGAATTGATACCCAAAGAGGTCAAGGATAGCAAAGTTAACGTTATTAACCCCATGCGTGTCCGTGGCTAATGTTTTGGGTTGAATATCACAGGTATTATTATACAGTAAATCAAATGCGTAATGCGCTTCATATTCGTTGGCTGAAATCACTTTCGTGTTGATTGGTACATGATTTGAAACTAATGTAAGTGCGGATACGCCTTTCCCTTTTCGGAAGTATTTGGCTGAAAATCGGGCTTTAAATGTATTGATTCGGCAACCATGTTTTTGGCCATCAATACTCCCGAATGGGGCACTTTCGTTAATCATATAATAGTTGAAAATCGGCAGTTTTGCTAAAGCATTAGATATCATATCATTGGCTTCACTCGTTGTTTCAGGTCGAATATAGCCGTCATTAACGGCTCTAAGCACACCGATAGCACGATCTGATATTGATGACATATGGTGAACACCATAGTTTGAACCATTTCCAAATATGCAGGCAAGTAAATCGCCTTCTTTAGCCTTAGTGTTTTTCTTTTTTGATGCGATATTTTTAAACGCATCTAAGTAGCCTGTGTTTTGATGAACATAGTCCATAATTTCAATGATCCCCATATGTTGGAGCTGGTTGTATATGGGGTTATCAAGATCATCTTTCCAACGTTTATTCGCCAGTTTCCATGTTAACTGGTTTGATCGTGGCTGAAGTGTCACGAAATCATTCGCTCCATCATGAATATTACGTCCAACCTGCTTCATTTGGTCATTCAATTTTTGCGTTAATTCCGAAAGCGTTTGTTCTATCGGCGTATTGAGACGAGTTAACCCTGTTTTTTGAATAATAATGGGGCTTTTTTTCCAATCGATGGCTGAAATTAAATCATCGTCTAAACGCTTATTATTGGCGCTTTCGTTGATGTAAATATTGTTACTTTCAATCATTCGAGCCACTTTTTGATATAAATAGTATTCAAATCTCCGTGTATTAACCTTTTCATCTATCACGAGAAAAGGTTTATCATTTTTTAGCAGTAATTGCTGATCAACGGTAGAAATGTGCTTATCTTTTTGAAGTTCTGACTTTGCTGTTAACAATTGAGAAGACAGCAATTCCAACCCAGGTTCACACTCAATATCAATAGCGAGAAAAAGCGACCTCATTGTATTCGCAATTTTTCTGTATTGTGTATCAATGTAAAGCCACTCATAATGGGTTTTATCAAAGTTATTTTTATTAAGATGTTTGCTTATTAGTTGTATTTCATCTTTAGAAATCATTGCAAATGCATTTTGACGAATATCACCAAATTGGGTATCGTCACTGATGGTTTCATCAACAAAGAGTTGTAAAACATTACCCGCATACGTTAACTTTTCTCGAATAATTTCCAACTCTTCCGCTATACGTAGTTTAGCGGAAGTACTCGCCGCTTCCCTCTGTTTCCGAGTCACATACAAAAAAGCTGTTACCAATTTATCATTGGTTTCTTGGTAACGAAAAAATAAATAACAAACCAAATATAACATCCCTTGCCATTCGGGGAATCGGCGAATTTTATAAATCGATTGATGCCGAATAATCGATGCATAATAGCTTAAGTTACCTAACGATAAACCTAATTCACCAACGAGACGTTTTACATCGGGATAAACACTTTTTATGGTATTATGCGTTTCAATTTCACTTGCGAGCTCTGTCGGTGTAAAGTCTTTAGCTGCGCCTTGTTGGCCAGATAGACTATTTAATACCCCTTTTGTATGCAGTATCTTCTTTAATTTTTTATGTATTATTGGAGGCATGCTATTTGAAAGGATTACCTCGGTGCGTTGCCTCTCATTAGCTAAAACCGTGGTAATTATATTTTGTAAAGTGGAATAGCCAACCAGTCCTATTCTGTTTTGACCTAAAAAAGCGAGGCATTCATCAAAAATATATTTGGGATATGTGCAGATTGTTGCAACATCATTTAAGCGCTCTATCAAAGCTTGTTTATCTCGCTTTAATAGCCGCGAAAAACCGAGTATTTCATACATTTTCGCGATCAATGTTGCACGAGTACTTTTAGCAATAAAGGGATATTTCGGTTTTTTATTTGGAAAATGAGTCGCATAAATGTAGTCAACATCGTGTTTAACCTCTCGTAGCTTAAATTGAGCAATAACAGGCTTAGCACGGAAATAACCGATCAGAAGAATTAAATATATTTTCGTTTCAATTTTGCTCATTTTAGTGAGGATTTTTTTCATACTCGGATCTAATGAAAAGTATTCTTCACGCTCAATTTGATTAAATATTGGACGTGAATAGAGCTCATGAATTTCCTGTTCAGTCAAAATTTGAATACGGCCTGATTTAATTTCTTTCATTGTAGTCATGTTTTATCCAGTAAAAATAGATGACATCATATAATGGGGTGATGTGCTCAATCGACATAAAGGTGCAATTTAAGTCTACCTTAACTACACTAAGTGAAATCTAGTGTAGTTAGTATGAAAAACAGATGTATAATGCACCGACATAACAACACCAATGTATAGTGCACCGATGAAGACAAATATAAGAATTTATGGATATCTACGTGCTTCTACGTATGATCAAGATGCGTCAAGAGCAAAAAATGAACTGTTGAAATTTGCTGAAGGAATGGGGCTACAAATTGCCTGCTGGTTTGAAGAAAATGAGTCAGGCGCTCAGCTTCACCGACCTGAACTCTTTCGCTTACTCAATGTGGCCATGCCCGGAGATATTATTTTAGTTGAACAAGTGGATAGAATTAGCCGCTTGAATACCGATGACTGGGAAAAATTAAAATATCTCATTGGACATAAAGGGTTAAAGGTCGTTTCTTTAGATCTGCCAACCAGTTACCAGTTTATGAGTCGCACCGATGAATTTACAGAACGAATGCTTGCAGCCCTTAACAGTATGATGTTAGACATGCTGGCAGCGGTTGCAAGAAAGGATTACGAAGATAGACGGCGTCGTCAAGCGCAAGGAGTGCAAAAAGCCAAACAAGAAGGGAAGTATAAAGGCCGTCCGGTCAATAAGATATTACACCAAAAAATTGAAGGCCTTCTAATGGAGAAAAAAAGCTATAGCCAAATAGAAAACCTGATAGGTTGTTCGCGGCATACTATTTCGAAAGTATCAAAATTGATGAAAATAGTACAATAAATGTCCCTCTATTCGTTGAGCAAGTTTATAGTCATACCGCTTGGAATGACATGAGAGAGATATTTAAGTATAAACAAGTGATTGGATACTTTTTAATTCAATAACTTATATTTATCACCATAAACCGAGCTTCATGACAATCATGAGCACGCATTAAAAGGGAGATTGAATGTCATCATCACCACAAAAGTCTCAAACGTGGGGGAAGATAAATCCGCCCGTTTTCTTTGTTTCCGCTTTTATTATTTTATGTGTCGTTGCAGTAGCCGCTATTTTTCCTCAACGTTCTGAAATTTTGTTAAAAACCCTACAAGCTCAACTTTTTGAGAATGCCAGTTGGTTTTATATTCTGGCCGTCGCATTAATTTTATTGACCGTCGCCTATTTAGGGCTCTCTCGATTTGGCCAAATCAAACTCGGTCCAGATCATGCTCAACCGCAATTTAGTTATCTTTCCTGGTTCGCTATGTTGTTTTCTGCTGGAATGGGCATTGGACTGATGTTTTTCGGGGTCGCAGAACCCGTGATGCACTATCTTGCTCCCCCCGTTGGAGACCCACAAACGGTTCAAGCTGCAAGAGAAGCAATGGAAATTACATTTTTCCATTGGGGCTTACATGCTTGGGCGATTTATGCCATTGTCGCCTTAATTCTCGCTTTTTTTAGTTATCGACATGGCTTACCGCTTACATTGCGTTCAGCTCTCTATCCCATCATTGGTGAACGTATCTATGGCCCAATGGGACATGCCGTTGATATTTTTGCTGTTGTTGGCACCGTTTTTGGCGTTGCAACTTCGCTTGGATTTGGTGTTTTGCAAGTCAACGCAGGATTAGCACATTTATTTGGTTTTCCTGTCAGTCCAACGATGCAAGTAATTTTGATCGTGGTGATCACGGGATTAGCGACGTTATCAGTCGTCAGTGGTTTAGATAAAGGCATACGAATTCTCTCTGAACTCAACCTCAGTTTAGCGGGTTTATTATTATTATTAATTGGGATTTTAGGCCCGACAGTACTGTTACTTAAATCTTTTGTCCAAAATACCGGGGCTTATCTTTCAGATATCATCAATAAAACCTTCAATCTTTATGCCTATGAGCCGCAATCGAGTGAATGGTTAGGGGGATGGACATTATTGTATTGGGGATGGTGGCTTTCATGGTCCCCTTTTGTGGGCATGTTTATTGCGAGGATCTCTCGAGGCCGTACTATTCGTGAGTTTGTTACAGGTGTTTTGTTTGTTCCTGCTGGGTTTACACTGCTTTGGATGACTTTTTTTGGAAATAGTGCCATCCATTTGATCCGTGATAATGGGGCAGAAATGTTGGCGCAAGTCGTTCAAAAAGATGTTGCTCTCGCCTTATTTGAATTTTTAAATTACTTTCCGTTTTCATCTGTTCTTTCTTTTGTCGCTATGTTGATGGTCATTGTTTTTTTTGTGACATCTGCGGATTCTGGGGCGATGGTTGTCGATACATTGGCCTCTGGGGGGGAAATACATACACCTGTTTGGCAACGTATCTTTTGGGCTTTTTTGATGGGGGCCGTTGCAATCACACTTTTACTGGCCGGCGGATTAACGGCATTGCAAACCATGACGATAGCGACCGCACTCCCCTTTGCGATTATTTTATTGATTGCTATTGTCGGATTGCTAAAAGCTTTACGGATTGATGTGTATAAAAAAGACAGTCAACAGCTCGCTACCTTAGCACCGAATACCGGACGTGGGGGGTTATCATGGGAGCGTCGATTACGTAAAATAGCTTTCTTTCCTAAACGTAATCAGGTTAAACGTTTCATGACTGAAGTGATTGAGCCTGCTATGCAATCTGTTGTCACTGAGTTGGAAAAGCAGGGGACCGAGGCCGCTATCCATAATGAGAAAGACGATAGGGTGACTCTTGAAGTACAATTTGGTGAGAACTTCAATTTTCTCTATGAAATACGATTACGGGACTATCTGACGCCTTCTTTTGCATTAGTGGGTATGGATGATGATGAAAATAATGAGTCTCAGAAATACTACCGCGCTGAAGTTTATTTAAAGGAAGGTGGGCAAGACTACGATATTATGGGATGGAGTGAAGCGCAGATTATTCATGATATCCTCGATCAATATGAAAAACACATTCATTTTATTCATATTGTCGATAAATCGTAGCCACTTATTATGATAGAGAGGTGACGAAAGCGAGTCACCTCTCTTGGTAATAATGACTATAGACGAAAAAACTAACGAATGATGAGTAATGACACGGGCGTTTTATGTATCATCTCTGTCGTATGACTTCCGGTAAAAAATTGCCTCAATCGCGAATGACCAAAAGCCCCCATGATGATCAAATCAATATGGTGTTGTACTGCAAAGTTACACAACTCATCAACGATGCTATTGTCACCCTCAAGTAAATTGGCTTTCACCTGAATACCGGCTTGATGAAGTTGGTTTTGTGCTTTTTTGAGCTGACAGTCTTGGTTACCGTACATCACCAGATAGCAATCACTATCGGCTAATAATTTCACTTGTGTTAACCGATGAATGATTCGTTCACCTTCCTCACTGCCATCAAATGCAATCATCATCTTTTTCGGTGGGGTAAAGTTTCGCTTACAGATAAGCACTGAGTTTTTTTGAAGTCGAATAATGCCTTCGAGTTGACGGCCAATATGACCCGTTAACTCAGATTGCTCGCCTCGACGACCGAGTACAACAATATGCGTATCTTCTTGATTTAGTACTTCGGCTAACGTTCCTTGTCGCTGAAGTGTATTAACATCATGAAGACCTAAATCTTGAGTGATTTTTTTTGCTCTCATCAATAATTGTCGGCCTTCCTCACGGGTTAAACGCGCTCGCTTTTCCTCAATATCCACGAGTTCATTCAATAAAGTTTCTCGGGTATCAAATCCTATGATCCCACTTAAATCATGGTGTGCTGATGTCGAGATTTTTTCATTCATGTGTAACAGTGTCAGTGGTAGGTCGAGTGTTTGGGCTATCCAGACACTGGCCTGACAAACGGCAATTGCCGAAGACGAACGGTCAATACACCCAATTACGCAATTTTTTTGAATGATATCTGCTGCCATAATTAATGACCTCCCATGAATTTTTCAATTTTTTTCGGGTCGTCATGAATACCAAATTTATCAACCAATGTTGCAGTGGCTTCATTCATCCCTTTAATTTCAACATCAATGCCTTCACGTCTAAACTTAATCACCACTTTATCTAACGCACTGACGGAGGTGATATCCCAAAAATGAGCATGATCCATATCGATAATCGCTTTATCAATGTCTTCTTTAAAATCAAAAGCATTAACAAAGCGTTCCGATGTAGCAAAGAAAATTTGTCCTCGAACCTCATAATGGCGTGCTTTTTTATCCCTGCTTGATGTAACTGTCATGTATCGCGCGACTTTATTAGCAAAATTAAGCGCTGTGATGAGCACTCCGACAAGTACCCCGTAAGCCAGATTATGGGTCCAAACGACAACAATGACGGTGGCTATCATAACGACACTGGTTGATAGCGGATGAACTCGTATATCAGCAAGGGAGCGCCAAGAAAAGGTTCCAATTGACACCATAATCATCACAGCAACTAACGCCGCCATTGGAATTTTTGATACCCAATCATTAAGAAAAACCACCATTAACAATAAAACAATACCGGCAACCAACGTAGATAATCGGCCTCGGCCACCCGATTTAATATTGATGATGGATTGACCAATCATCGCACATCCTGCCATCCCGCCAATAAAGGCAGTGGCAATATTCGCAATACCTTGCCCTTTGCATTCTCGATTTTTATCACTGGTTGTATCGGTCAAATCATCCACAATCGTTGCGGTCATCATCGATTCCAATAAGCCAACAACGGCAAGCGCTAGTGAGTAGGGTAATATGACCAGTAGCGTTTCGATATTCAAGGGAATATCAGGCACAAGGAAGATGGGTAAACTGTCAGGCAAAACGCCCATATCACCGACTGTGCGGATATCAAGACCCAGACTAATTGAAATTACCGTTAATACAACGATACACACTAATGGTGAAGGAATGGTCTTATTGATTAATGGAAACAGATAGATAATCCCTAAGCCTGCCGCGGTCATCGCATAAACATACCAACTTACATGGGTTAACTCTGGAAGTTGGGCTAAAAAAATCAAGATAGCTAACGCATTAACAAACCCCGTTACGACAGAGCGTGAAACAAACCGCATTAAATTACCGAGCTTTAAATATCCTGCGATAACTTGAAATATCCCAGTTAATACCGTCGCAGCTAATAGGTACTGAAGGCCATGTTCTTTCACCAGAACGACCATTAAAAGTGCCATTGCACCCGTTGCGGAGGAAATCATGCCGGGGCGCCCCCCGATAAAAGCGATAATTACCGCAATAGAAAATGCGGCGTATAACCCCACTTTGGGGTCGACGCCGGCAATAATTGAAAAAGCGATAGCTTCAGGAATTAACGCTAAAGCAACAACAATACCGGCTAGGACATCCCCACGGATATTACCCAGCCAGTCCTGACGAGTGGAGGACAAAAGCATATTAGACTACCTTGTAATCTATCAATCCCAAGATGGGAGATTATATTTTAAATAAACGAAATTATCCCAAAGAAGGGATGTGGGAATTGGCTGATTTAGTATCAACCTAAAAGGAAGGAGGTATCTCAGGGTGGCGTAAGGCGCATAATATGATCAGCTGTTCCTATGAATAGTATGTTTTTTTTAAAATACCAATATCAACGACCTTAAGCAAGTACCGGATTAACATGAGCGTACTGATGCCATACATCGGTACGCTCATCATGATAAATATCGTCAGAGATTTACTTTACTCTGATGCCTTGTTTATCAACAATAACCTCGCCATCTTCTTTGATAAATTCACGTTGTTGCGAATGAGGTAATATATCCAAAACGACTTCTGAAGGTCGGTAAAGCTTAGTTCCTACTGGTGTAACAACAATCGGTCTATTAATCAGTATTGGGTACTGCAACATAAAATCAATTAATTGCTCATACGGCTCAACATTTTTTCGTAATAACGCCCTTACCGTAATTTTCATATCGGCAATAAGTTTTACTAATATATCCTTAGACGGCAGGGTTTCTAAATTTTAATTTTTCAATGTAATAGCATCGAGTGTTAATGCTACCGTATAAGATATCGCCTGTAGCCCTTGATATTACAGGGCTAAGAGCAAACTTTGGACTTTTCGATGAAATGGGCGCGTAACCCC
>NZ_JBIXLP010000031.1:0-14177 GCF_053543535.1 Providencia sp. AGC89 | reverse complement strand
GGTGAACTTAAATCGACGACACCGCCTGTTTTTTTCCATGTTTTGGCCGCATGATTAGCTAACTTAGCTAACGTTTTGGTACTGGAAATTCCCACGCCGATGGGTAAATGGGTGCGTTGATATACCGTTTTTTTAATATTCAGACCAAGTTCCTGCCATGTCGTTAACGCGTCCATGCCTTCTACAATTCCAAAGCATTCGTCTATGGAATAGATTTCAATTTTTGGCACTAAACTGGCCATCACTGAAGAGAATCTATCCGAAAAATCGGCGTACAGTGGATAATTGGAAGAAAATACCGTGACGTTTTTTTGTTTAATTAGCGATTGGATTTCAAAAAATGGCGCCCCCATTTTTATATAACTTTTGCATTCTGCTGATCTTGCAATTACGCAGCCGTCATTATTACTCAATACAATCAAAGGGTTGCTAGATAAATCTGGCCTAAACACCCTTTCGCAAGATGTGTACATTGAATTGACATCAGCTAACACAAACATGATTATCACCGACAGGTATGCACGGCATAACGAACGACACCGAAAATTTTTACTTCCGTATCGTCATTGATGGGAATAGCAGGAAACTGACTGTTTGCAGGTATGAGCGCTTTAGTCGGTGTGATTTGCAGGTACTTACAGGTGAATTCGCCATTGTATTCAGCAACCACTATTTCCCCATGACGCGCAATAAGATGGCTTTCGACAACCAATAGATCACCGTCAAAAATTCCCGCATCCTTCATCGAATCTCCTGAAGCACGAAGAAAATAGGTACTTTCAGGATATCGAATTAATTCAGCATCGAGGGATAGCCTGCGCTCAATGTGATCTTGTGCAGGACTGGGAAAACCACAGGCAATCAAACTTTCAAAAATAGGAATTTGCATAGCACACCGACACTGTATATATAACCAGTATAAATATACTTCATCTTTTCAAACTATACAAATACCAATCTCTTTTATTTTATCCCTTACACTTCACTAATGACTTTTGGTGGTAAATCAGGGATTGTATCTTGCTTTGTTGCATCCCATGACCACCAACCTGTTTCCCCATATTGCTCATTGTAAAACTGAATTTTCTCTTCTCGCCTTTCCAGATATTTAGCGTGATCCATACCAAAAACTTCCATTGGTGTGTTATCTGAAGCCGTATCAGTTAAAATAAAATCAGGTAACACGCCTTCCGATAAATCATAGCGCAGTGGTTTTATGAAACATCTTTTTTCTTCATACAGTTTTTCTTCAAGCTTCTCTTCTAGCGCGGAATCAATAGGAATATAACGTTTTGTGACGGCCATTAACTGCATAGATATGACTTCAACCATAGAATTATTAGCAGGTGGTTCCGTTTGAATAATAGCGATGACTTTTTTCCCGTTTTTCCAATGAGATAGTTCTCTGGCAAAACTGCGTTGCGTTTTATCAAATACCGCATTTCCGATTTCTAATGTTGGAAAACCATAAGGGCTTGAAAGAAGAAGCCGCCCTGACTTAATGGAGTTAAATGCTTTTTCGTGGTCAAAAGGAAGAAAGGAAATGATGATTAAGCGCTGATTGTTTTTTTTCGCATTATTGACGCGATTTTTGTTTATCTTGGCCTGCTCTTCGCCTTTATTAGCATTGAGTAAAAGTACATTATGAAGAGCGTTTTTTCCGACTTTGATGAGTTCAGCTTGCTGATTTAGTCTCTTTGCTAACCATTCGTATATGCGTTTTTTATCAAATTCGGGGCGCCATACATTGATTTTAGCCTTTTCCCACAAATAGTGAGTCAGCCCTAATAAGGTAATAACACGTCTTGAATGCCCCGCTTTAGCGCTGTTTTGGGCGTTTTTATTATCTTCTAGACTCGGATTGGGTTGAGTACTTATGCCAATGGGTAACTTAACTGTCACGGTATTATCTTTGTTTGCGACTAACACACCAGAGCAATACCCTTTCGCTAACACTGAATTTGTCCATGCGGAATAAAATCGACAATCCTGGCGGTGTTCAGAGCCGGTATGATCTCGTGCAGACAGCCAAAATTTATCTCTTTTCTCTGAATATGAAACTGTGAGTCTTCTTTTTATCGTTGTTTTATCCAGACTTTTGCACAAACATGTAACAACAACATGCTTATCTTTATGAGCATTTCTTAATGCTTTATACCAATCCAAATTCTCGATACTTTGCTCACTTTCCGTAAAAAGGAACTTTCCTCCTCCACCACTAAAGTGAACCCAATATGTTTTTTTATTCATTGCGTCACCTCAAACGGTGCCGAAGACGGCAATCATCGATATTTGCCGTCATTCAGCTTATTTAAACAGTTTCGCCGCATTTTTTACGCCAACACTCTTTTTAGGCGCATTTTCTGCATTTTCAATTGCTTCTTCACAACGTGAATTATCACCTTCCAATGAAGCATAAATAGCTCTTACACGCGTATTTTCAGATGGATTTGCCATTTCTTGCTGGTACACATCTTCTGTAATCGGAAACCAATGATCCGAATTTCCCATTTTATATGGATCGGGCTTTTTGCATTGGTATCCAATAATTTGGATATCACGCTTGCAACCCTCTGACGAAGCACTATCCTTTTCTAATGATGTTTCTGAAATAGCCATTTTTAACACACGCTGTAACTCAGCGTCTGAGCCATGACTATTTATAACCGCTAAAAGAAGATGAGGTAACGACGGATCAAGTTGCCCCATACCTTTTAATAGCAAAAGGGCCTCTCTAACGCATTGTGACCGGTTTTTCTGTTCCGCTAAGTACGCTAATAATTCCTGCTGTTGTTCATCTTCTGAATTTAAATAGTAATATAACTTATGGTTACTCATAAAAACTCACTTAGCTCGCAATTTGCGATAAGGCCATCACTAATGCTTGTTGCGGTTCATCCAATTTTTTGACGCGGTCATTTAAGGTACTCCAACGTTGCGCTAAGGCAGGGTAAATTAATTCTGCACCGCCCCCCGTTAAGTACAACCGATGGAATTGTGGATAATTTTCTTCAATATGTTCGATAATTTGATTAGCGGTATGTTTTATCGCAGTGTGCAGCGCTGCTTCAACACTTGCAGTTTGGCTTGGATCATTTATGTATTGCTTCCATTCTTTCCCCGCAAGCATATCCCTAATGAGCTTATCAGTATCGTTATAATTACTTGGTGTACCTGAAGCAATGAGTTGTTGCTGAACGGCCTTAATAATTGCCCCCGTACCAATGCTCGGTACACCACTTGTTTTGACAACAGATTCAAAACAGCCACGTACAAGCCCACAATCTAATGTCGTCCCGCCTAAATCAACCACGAGAGTCATATCTCTATCGGTCACGGTCTCTTCGGTCAAGTAGGGAGCGACTGCAGGAATTGACTCAGGGTAAACCTTCACGCTTTCATAGGTAAAAACATCTTTCCCTTGTAACTGAAGTGTGCGTTTAACATTGTCGATTTTACGTTGAACATTAACATCATTGACTTGATTGTCACTGGTGTAATATTCACTAATCGGTAAAGTGACAATTAAATGTATTGCTTGAGGTGTTAATCCAGACGATTGAAGTGCTTGTTGAATCCCCAGCGCATTCACAGGTCGATATTGATAATTAATATTCGTCGTTTTAATAATGTCTTCGTTATAGGGCGAATAGGAATACTTCTCTCCATCAATAGTGTAATTAAACGCTTCACCCGTAAAGCTGTTAGACCATCCGGAAATAAAACCATTATCTTTCACAATCGTTTGCAAATTTTTGTTTTCGTCAAAGTATGCCAATTTAATGGATGTAGAACCGTCGTCACAGAATACTGTTAACATCGTTATTTACCTCAGTGAGTAAAGAAAAAATAAGGCCGCAAGTAACCACTAATAGCGATTAATCAAACACCACCAACTTACCACCATAAAAAAATCAAGTCAATATATTTACCACCACAAAAGAGGTAAATTAAAAAATAAACAACCCATACACCCCTTTTACAGGGGTATTTTGATAAATTAAGTAAAATAAATAGGGGTAAAAAAGAGGTTTTAAGATAGTATTGAAAATAAACACACAAAAAATGAAGGTTCAATACCACTAAAATAAAATCAAATACCCCCACGAAACCCCTAACTATAAAAAATGAATGGGATGTTCTTCAACAATATCAAGAGTAAAAATTCGGGTGTAGATTTCAGTAGAACTGGAACGCTCATGCCCCAGATACGCTTGAATGACTTTTAGCGGAATACGATGAAATAATAAGTGCATAGCAAAACTATGACGAAAGGTATGACAACTGATCCCCTCAAAAAAGACGTGTCCCTGTGTTCGCGCTTGAGTCACCGCCTGATTGATCCAATTTCTTGCTGTATTGGTACTGTTCATATTCCACAGTAAGGTATCTCTTTTCAATTTAAAACTGGTGAAATACGTTTGTAGGTCATGAACATAAAGTGTATCAAACAGTGGTACAGCACGCTTGATGATTTCTCCTTCTCTTGGACGTCCCGCCGCGCGTTTTCGTTGTTTTAATGTCCGCAAAACAACGAAAGGTTTATCGCCTTCTAGATAAAAATCCCCTTTTGTTAAAGCAAGTGCTTCATTGATCCTTGCTCCCGTATTCCATAACGTTTTAATTAACATTAACTGTCTGAAGTCAGAAAGCATAGTAAGTAATAACTGAATTTCAGGAGCCAATAAATATTTAGGGCAATCTAAGCCCGCAGCAATCGCCATGTTTCGTAACTGCAATGCCTTTTCAAAGTCACATAACATGTTTGAGGAATTGGTTGATTGCTGAGATAACGTTGTCGAGCTTAAAATCTTGCGAGGAAAATGACGCATGACATTATCCTTTAAAATTAACATCACTAAATTATACACATAAAAACAATTAGTTAGATAGGATGATTAAACAAATAATTCGAGGTTAATTCCGACGGATTTAAGGTATAAAAAAACAGGGCCGAAGCCCTGTTGGGGGTTACGCGCCCATTTCATCGAAAAGTCCAAAGTTTGCTCTTAGCCCTGTAATATCAAGGGCTACAGGCGATATCTTATACGGTAGCATTAACACTCGATGCTATTACATTGAAAAATTAAAATTTAGAAACCCTGCCGTCTAAGGATATATTAGTAAAACTTATTGCCGATATGAAAATTACGGTAAGGGCGTTATTACGAAAAAATGTTGAGCCGTATGAGCAATTAATTGATTTTATGTTGCAGTACCCAATACTGATTAATAGACCGATTGTTGTTACACCAGTAGGAACTAAGCTTTACCGACCTTCAGAAGTCGTTTTGGATATATTACCTCATTCGCAACAACGTGAATTTATCAAAGAAGATGGCGAGGTTATTGTTGATAAACAAGGCATCAGAGTAAAGTAAATCTCTGACGATATTTATCATGATGAGCGTACCGATGTATGGCATCAGTACGCTCATGTTAATCCGGTACTTGCTTAAGGTCGTTGATATTGGTATTTTAAAAAAAACATACTATTCATAGGAACAGCTGATCATATTATGCGCCTTACGCCACCCTGAGATACCTCCTTCCTTTTAGGTTGATACTAAATCAGCCAATTCCCACATCCCTTCTTTGGGATAATTTCGTTTATTTAAAATATAATCTCCCATCTTGGGATTGATAGATTACAAGGTAGTCTAATATGCTTTTGTCCTCCACTCGTCAGGACTGGCTGGGTAATATCCGTGGGGATGTCCTAGCCGGTATTGTTGTTGCTTTAGCGTTAATTCCTGAAGCTATCGCTTTTTCAATTATTGCCGGCGTCGACCCCAAAGTGGGGTTATACGCCGCATTTTCTATTGCGGTAATTATCGCTTTTATCGGGGGGCGCCCCGGCATGATTTCCTCCGCAACGGGTGCAATGGCACTTTTAATGGTCGTTCTGGTGAAAGAACATGGCCTTCAGTACCTATTAGCTGCGACGGTATTAACTGGGATATTTCAAGTTATCGCAGGATATTTAAAGCTCGGTAATTTAATGCGGTTTGTTTCACGCTCTGTCGTAACGGGGTTTGTTAATGCGTTAGCTATCTTGATTTTTTTAGCCCAACTTCCAGAGTTAACCCATGTAAGTTGGTATGTTTATGCGATGACCGCGGCAGGCTTAGGGATTATCTATCTGTTTCCATTAATCAATAAGACCATTCCTTCACCATTAGTGTGTATCGTTGTATTAACGGTAATTTCAATTAGTCTGGGTCTTGATATCCGCACAGTCGGTGATATGGGCGTTTTGCCTGACAGTTTACCCATCTTCCTTGTGCCTGATATTCCCTTGAATATCGAAACGCTACTGGTCATATTACCCTACTCACTAGCGCTTGCCGTTGTTGGCTTATTGGAATCGATGATGACCGCAACGATTGTGGATGATTTGACCGATACAACCAGTGATAAAAATCGAGAATGCAAAGGGCAAGGTATTGCGAATATTGCCACTGCCTTTATTGGCGGGATGGCAGGATGTGCGATGATTGGTCAATCCATCATCAATATTAAATCGGGTGGCCGAGGCCGATTATCTACGTTGGTTGCCGGTATTGTTTTATTGTTAATGGTGGTTTTTCTTAATGATTGGGTATCAAAAATTCCAATGGCGGCGTTAGTTGCTGTGATGATTATGGTGTCAATTGGAACCTTTTCTTGGCGCTCCCTTGCTGATATACGAGTTCATCCGCTATCAACCAGTGTCGTTATGATAGCCACCGTCATTGTTGTCGTTTGGACCCATAATCTGGCTTACGGGGTACTTGTCGGAGTGCTCATCACAGCGCTTAATTTTGCTAATAAAGTCGCGCGATACATGACAGTTACATCAAGCAGGGATAAAAAAGCACGCCATTATGAGGTTCGAGGACAAATTTTCTTTGCTACATCGGAACGCTTTGTTAATGCTTTTGATTTTAAAGAAGACATTGATAAAGCGATTATCGATATGGATCATGCTCATTTTTGGGATATCACCTCCGTCAGTGCGTTAGATAAAGTGGTGATTAAGTTTAGACGTGAAGGCATTGATGTTGAAATTAAAGGGATGAATGAAGCCACTGCAACATTGGTTGATAAATTTGGTATTCATGACGACCCGAAAAAAATTGAAAAATTCATGGGAGGTCATTAATTATGGCAGCAGATATCATTCAAAAAAATTGCGTAATTGGGTGTATTGACCGTTCGTCTTCGGCAATTGCCGTTTGTCAGGCCAGTGTCTGGATAGCCCAAACACTCGACCTACCACTGACACTGTTACACATGAATGAAAAAATCTCGACATCAGCACACCATGATTTAAGTGGGATCATAGGATTTGATACCCGAGAAACTTTATTGAATGAACTCGTGGATATTGAGGAAAAGCGAGCGCGTTTAACCCGTGAGGAAGGCCGACAATTATTGATGAGAGCAAAAAAAATCACTCAAGATTTAGGTCTTCATGATGTTAATACACTTCAGCGACAAGGAACGTTAGCCGAAGTACTAAATCAAGAAGATACGCATATTGTTGTACTCGGTCGTCGAGGCGAGCAATCTGAGTTAACGGGTCATATTGGCCGTCAACTCGAAGGCATTATTCGACTTCAAAAAAACTCAGTGCTTATCTGTAAGCGAAACTTTACCCCACCGAAAAAGATGATGATTGCATTTGATGGCAGTGAGGAAGGTGAACGAATCATTCATCGGTTAACACAAGTGAAATTATTAGCCGATAGTGATTGCTATCTGGTGATGTACGGTAACCAAGACTGTCAGCTCAAAAAAGCACAAAACCAACTTCATCAAGCCGGTATTCAGGTGAAAGCCAATTTACTTGAGGGTGACAATAGCATCGTTGATGAGTTGTGTAACTTTGCAGTACAACACCATATTGATTTGATCATCATGGGGGCTTTTGGTCATTCGCGATTGAGGCAATTTTTTACCGGAAGTCATACGACAGAGATGATACATAAAACGCCCGTGTCATTACTCATCATTCGTTAGTTTTTTCGTCTATAGTCATTATTACCAAGAGAGGTGACTCGCTTTCGTCACCTCTCTATCATAATAAGTGGCTACGATTTATCGACAATATGAATAAAATGAATGTGTTTTTCATATTGATCGAGGATATCATGAATAATCTGCGCTTCACTCCATCCCATAATATCGTAGTCTTGCCCACCTTCCTTTAAATAAACTTCAGCGCGGTAGTATTTCTGAGACTCATTATTTTCATCATCATCCATACCCACTAATGCAAAAGAAGGCGTCAGATAGTCCCGTAATCGTATTTCATAGAGAAAATTGAAGTTCTCACCAAATTGTACTTCAAGAGTCACCCTATCGTCTTTCTCATTATGGATAGCGGCCTCGGTCCCCTGCTTTTCCAACTCAGTGACAACAGATTGCATAGCAGGCTCAATCACTTCAGTCATGAAACGTTTAACCTGATTACGTTTAGGAAAGAAAGCTATTTTACGTAATCGACGCTCCCATGATAACCCCCCACGTCCGGTATTCGGTGCTAAGGTAGCGAGCTGTTGACTGTCTTTTTTATACACATCAATCCGTAAAGCTTTTAGCAATCCGACAATAGCAATCAATAAAATAATCGCAAAGGGGAGTGCGGTCGCTATCGTCATGGTTTGCAATGCCGTTAATCCGCCGGCCAGTAAAAGTGTGATTGCAACGGCCCCCATCAAAAAAGCCCAAAAGATACGTTGCCAAACAGGTGTATGTATTTCCCCCCCAGAGGCCAATGTATCGACAACCATCGCCCCAGAATCCGCAGATGTCACAAAAAAAACAATGACCATCAACATAGCGACAAAAGAAAGAACAGATGAAAACGGAAAGTAATTTAAAAATTCAAATAAGGCGAGAGCAACATCTTTTTGAACGACTTGCGCCAACATTTCTGCCCCATTATCACGGATCAAATGGATGGCACTATTTCCAAAAAAAGTCATCCAAAGCAGTGTAAACCCAGCAGGAACAAACAAAACACCTGTAACAAACTCACGAATAGTACGGCCTCGAGAGATCCTCGCAATAAACATGCCCACAAAAGGGGACCATGAAAGCCACCATCCCCAATACAATAATGTCCATCCCCCTAACCATTCACTCGATTGCGGCTCATAGGCATAAAGATTGAAGGTTTTATTGATGATATCTGAAAGATAAGCCCCGGTATTTTGGACAAAAGATTTAAGTAACAGTACTGTCGGGCCTAAAATCCCAATTAATAATAATAATAAACCCGCTAAACTGAGGTTGAGTTCAGAGAGAATTCGTATGCCTTTATCTAAACCACTGACGACTGATAACGTCGCTAATCCCGTGATCACCACGATCAAAATTACTTGCATCGTTGGACTGACAGGAAAACCAAATAAATGTGCTAATCCTGCGTTGACTTGCAAAACACCAAATCCAAGCGAAGTTGCAACGCCAAAAACGGTGCCAACAACAGCAAAAATATCAACGGCATGTCCCATTGGGCCATAGATACGTTCACCAATGATGGGATAGAGAGCTGAACGCAATGTAAGCGGTAAGCCATGTCGATAACTAAAAAAAGCGAGAATTAAGGCGACAATGGCATAAATCGCCCAAGCATGTAAGCCCCAATGGAAAAATGTAATTTCCATTGCTTCTCTTGCAGCTTGAACCGTTTGTGGGTCTCCAACGGGGGGAGCAAGATAGTGCATCACGGGTTCTGCGACCCCGAAAAACATCAGTCCAATGCCCATTCCAGCAGAAAACAACATAGCGAACCAGGAAAGATAACTAAATTGCGGTTGAGCATGATCTGGACCGAGTTTGATTTGGCCAAATCGAGAGAGCCCTAAATAGGCGACGGTCAATAAAATTAATGCGACGGCCAGAATATAAAACCAACTGGCATTCTCAAAAAGTTGAGCTTGTAGGGTTTTTAACAAAATTTCAGAACGTTGAGGAAAAATAGCGGCTACTGCAACGACACATAAAATAATAAAAGCGGAAACAAAGAAAACGGGCGGATTTATCTTCCCCCACGTTTGAGACTTTTGTGGTGATGATGACATTCAATCTCCCTTTTAATGCGTGCTCATGATTGTCATGAAGCTCGGTTTATGGTGATAAATATAAGTTATTGAATTAAAAAGTATCCAATCACTTGTTTATACTTAAATATCTCTCTCATGTCATTCCAAGCGGTATGACTATAAACTTGCTCAACGAATAGAGGGACATTTATTGTACTATTTTCATCAATTTTGATACTTTCGAAATAGTATGCCGCGAACAACCTATCAGGTTTTCTATTTGGCTATAGCTTTTTTTCTCCATTAGAAGGCCTTCAATTTTTTGGTGTAATATCTTATTGACCGGACGGCCTTTATACTTCCCTTCTTGTTTGGCTTTTTGCACTCCTTGCGCTTGACGACGCCGTCTATCTTCGTAATCCTTTCTTGCAACCGCTGCCAGCATGTCTAACATCATACTGTTAAGGGCTGCAAGCATTCGTTCTGTAAATTCATCGGTGCGACTCATAAACTGGTAACTGGTTGGCAGATCTAAAGAAACGACCTTTAACCCTTTATGTCCAATGAGATATTTTAATTTTTCCCAGTCATCGGTATTCAAGCGGCTAATTCTATCCACTTGTTCAACTAAAATAATATCTCCGGGCATGGCCACATTGAGTAAGCGAAAGAGTTCAGGTCGGTGAAGCTGAGCGCCTGACTCATTTTCTTCAAACCAGCAGGCAATTTGTAGCCCCATTCCTTCAGCAAATTTCAACAGTTCATTTTTTGCTCTTGACGCATCTTGATCATACGTAGAAGCACGTAGATATCCATAAATTCTTATATTTGTCTTCATCGGTGCACTATACATTGGTGTTGTTATGTCGGTGCATTATACATCTGTTTTTCATACTAACTACACTAGATTTCACTTAGTGTAGTTAAGGTAGACTTAAATTGCACCTTTATGTCGATTGAGCACATCACCCCATTATATGATGTCATCTATTTTTACTGGATAAAACATGACTACAATGAAAGAAATTAAATCAGGCCGTATTCAAATTTTGACTGAACAGGAAATTCATGAGCTCTATTCACGTCCAATATTTAATCAAATTGAGCGTGAAGAATACTTTTCATTAGATCCGAGTATGAAAAAAATCCTCACTAAAATGAGCAAAATTGAAACGAAAATATATTTAATTCTTCTGATCGGTTATTTCCGTGCTAAGCCTGTTATTGCTCAATTTAAGCTACGAGAGGTTAAACACGATGTTGACTACATTTATGCGACTCATTTTCCAAATAAAAAACCGAAATATCCCTTTATTGCTAAAAGTACTCGTGCAACATTGATCGCGAAAATGTATGAAATACTCGGTTTTTCGCGGCTATTAAAGCGAGATAAACAAGCTTTGATAGAGCGCTTAAATGATGTTGCAACAATCTGCACATATCCCAAATATATTTTTGATGAATGCCTCGCTTTTTTAGGTCAAAACAGAATAGGACTGGTTGGCTATTCCACTTTACAAAATATAATTACCACGGTTTTAGCTAATGAGAGGCAACGCACCGAGGTAATCCTTTCAAATAGCATGCCTCCAATAATACATAAAAAATTAAAGAAGATACTGCATACAAAAGGGGTATTAAATAGTCTATCTGGCCAACAAGGCGCAGCTAAAGACTTTACACCGACAGAGCTCGCAAGTGAAATTGAAACGCATAATACCATAAAAAGTGTTTATCCCGATGTAAAACGTCTCGTTGGTGAATTAGGTTTATCGTTAGGTAACTTAAGCTATTATGCATCGATTATTCGGCATCAATCGATTTATAAAATTCGCCGATTCCCCGAATGGCAAGGGATGTTATATTTGGTTTGTTATTTATTTTTTCGTTACCAAGAAACCAATGATAAATTGGTAACAGCTTTTTTGTATGTGACTCGGAAACAGAGGGAAGCGGCGAGTACTTCCGCTAAACTACGTATAGCGGAAGAGTTGGAAATTATTCGAGAAAAGTTAACGTATGCGGGTAATGTTTTACAACTCTTTGTTGATGAAACCATCAGTGACGATACCCAATTTGGTGATATTCGTCAAAATGCATTTGCAATGATTTCTAAAGATGAAATACAACTAATAAGCAAACATCTTAATAAAAATAACTTTGATAAAACCCATTATGAGTGGCTTTACATTGATACACAATACAGAAAAATTGCGAATACAATGAGGTCGCTTTTTCTCGCTATTGATATTGAGTGTGAACCTGGGTTGGAATTGCTGTCTTCTCAATTGTTAACAGCAAAGTCAGAACTTCAAAAAGATAAGCACATTTCTACCGTTGATCAGCAATTACTGCTAAAAAATGATAAACCTTTTCTCGTGATAGATGAAAAGGTTAATACACGGAGATTTGAATACTATTTATATCAAAAAGTGGCTCGAATGATTGAAAGTAACAATATTTACATCAACGAAAGCGCCAATAATAAGCGTTTAGACGATGATTTAATTTCAGCCATCGATTGGAAAAAAAGCCCCATTATTATTCAAAAAACAGGGTTAACTCGTCTCAATACGCCGATAGAACAAACGCTTTCGGAATTAACGCAAAAATTGAATGACCAAATGAAGCAGGTTGGACGTAATATTCATGATGGAGCGAATGATTTCGTGACACTTCAGCCACGATCAAACCAGTTAACATGGAAACTGGCGAATAAACGTTGGAAAGATGATCTTGATAACCCCATATACAACCAGCTCCAACATATGGGGATCATTGAAATTATGGACTATGTTCATCAAAACACAGGCTACTTAGATGCGTTTAAAAATATCGCATCAAAAAAGAAAAACACTAAGGCTAAAGAAGGCGATTTACTTGCCTGCATATTTGGAAATGGTTCAAACTATGGTGTTCACCATATGTCATCAATATCAGATCGTGCTATCGGTGTGCTTAGAGCCGTTAATGACGGCTATATTCGACCTGAAACAACGAGTGAAGCCAATGATATGATATCTAATGCTTTAGCAAAACTGCCGATTTTCAACTATTATATGATTAACGAAAGTGCCCCATTCGGGAGTATTGATGGCCAAAAACATGGTTGCCGAATCAATACATTTAAAGCCCGATTTTCAGCCAAATACTTCCGAAAAGGGAAAGGCGTATCCGCACTTACATTAGTTTCAAATCATGTACCAATCAACACGAAAGTGATTTCAGCCAACGAATATGAAGCGCATTACGCATTTGATTTACTGTATAATAATACCTGTGATATTCAACCCAAAACATTAGCCACGGACACGCATGGGGTTAATAACGTTAACTTTGCTATCCTTGACCTCTTTGGGTATCAATTCGCCCCTCGATATGCAAAATTTAAACACGTTTTTAATGAATTGTTTGAAATTGAGCTTGATGAAGTCGTTTCTCTGAAACTTAAAAAATCGCTCAATTTATCACTCATTCAGGAGGAGTGGGAAAATATTCAATGGATAATTTGTTCATTAAGCCGTAAAACGACAACACAAAGCACGGTGATTACTAAGCTTTCTAACAGTAAGAAAAACAATCGCACCTTAGCGGCTCTTCGTGAATATGACAGATTAATTAAGTGCTTATACGTTCTCGATTATGTTGATGACAAAATGCTCAGGCAGTTTGTCCAGCAAGCACTTAATCGGGGTGAGGCTTACCATCAATTACGGCGTGCAATCGCATCAATTAATGGTAATCAATTTAGAGGCGGCGATGATTACCAGATAGAACAATGGAATGATTGCGCTCGTATCATTGCTAACTGCATTATTTATTATAATTCCGCATTATTATCCAGTTTGATTGAAAAATTTGCGCGTGAAAATAATCAAGAAGCAGTAAATATGATAGCTGAGTTATCGCCTGTCGCATGGCAGCATATACAGTTGGCCGGTAATTACACCTTTGGCCTTAAAAAAGATAATATTGTTCTGGAAAGATTACTGGAAAATTTAGATCCTCTCATTTCAGAAGAATCATTAAGCTTAGCGGCATAGTCTATCAATAATATTAAAATGCACATCGTCTGTAGCCCTTGGTATCAAAGGGCTATGAGAAAACTTTGGACTTTTCGATGAAATGGGCGCACAACCCCTG
>NZ_JBIXLP010000030.1:0-20277 GCF_053543535.1 Providencia sp. AGC89 | reverse complement strand
TTCATAGAGCGGGAGTATTACCTATTGTGATGATCTCTATATTGAATACACGACCCACACTTGCGTAATCCTGCAACTTCGTTTAGACGGGCAAAGATGTATAAAATGCCCGTTCTCATTTGAGAAGAAAATTTCAGTAATAGGATCGTTATTCTCCTTTATCGGGATTTAATAAATACCAAATAATAGTAAGAATAATAGTCGATGGCACTAAGAAATACTGAACTTTGACACCTACATAACTTAAGGTAAAAAAGCAAATAAGCATCACAACCCAAAAAAGAAATGCTAGCCAACCAAAAAAAAGAAATGCTAGCCAACCAAAAAAATTAGTTAATGATTTCCTTAATTCATACATAAATAAAATTCCTTATAAATATTCTTGCATTAATTGCTTAGCTTTTTCAGAGCCTGATGTTTTATTACACCAATTCTCATAGAATCCATCATAATTCGGGTCAACAACCTTTAGTTTATTGTCACCTACTTGGTAAAAGTATTTATTGTCATCACTCGGTACAGCAAGATAACTTCCCGACCTTTTCAAAAACTTGATTCTCCCTATAGTGCTATCACCGTCATGGGGAGAATTTAAATATTCCCCACCAATGTATTGATTATTGTTATCTTTAACTAAAACTATATGATCAAATTTAGAACATGAATAAACTCCACTTAAGTCTGTATTGTTTTCACCACACGCAACTAACATTAATGTTGTCAGTAATACAGCCAATCTCTTTATTTTTAGCATAAAAGCACC
The DNA here is from genome assembly GCF_053543535.1 of Providencia sp. AGC89. Classification (NCBI taxonomy): domain Bacteria; kingdom Pseudomonadati; phylum Pseudomonadota; class Gammaproteobacteria; order Enterobacterales; family Morganellaceae; genus Providencia; species Providencia sp. AGC89. The sequence goes on along the minus strand of NZ_JBIXLP010000030.1, from coordinate 19,514 downwards.
TAATCACACGATACGCCATTAGTATTTATACCCTACACGCTTGGATATTTTAGGGGTAGTGTATCTGAAAAATGTTAGGATTTGTTAGGATTAATGCGTGAGATTTCGTGAGTTGGTATTCACTGAAATACGTTATCAATTGTTATCATCCTAACGTTTACAATTGCTAATGCTTTCCTTGTCAAAACTTATTACTTATCCTTAGAATTTCACTAATAACATTTTTAGAGTTTAGATAAATTGGGGATATAGTAGTGATAAAATACTGGGAAAGCATGGGAATAACCCAAGAAGAATTTAATGATTTAAAACATAAACTTAAATCAACCATGAAATACTCCGCAGAGAAAACAACTAGAATTACTCATGCCGATGAAGATGGTTTTTTTACTAAATTTATGGGGAGACTTGGAAAAATAGAATTTGGAAATGGGTACTTTCTAGATTTTCAGGATTCAAAAACCACATCAAAAGGAAAAGGTAGTGCAGAAAAAAAATATGGCTGTGATTTTGGATTACGTGTGGATTTTGGAGATGATACTAAAAAAACAGTATTTTCAAAAGCCATTATAGGACAAGCAAAAAACTTCCCTATAGGTTCTCTGAAAGGTCATAAAAAAGAAAACGAACGCCTCATCCGTCAGTGTAAATCCATGGCTAATGTCACCGCTAACTATATTGTTACATTTAGACCACTTCAGGATGGAAATATACCTTTGATACACTTGGGAAATACAGAAACTAAACTTTATTCAGCGCGCGGCATTTCATTTGATGAGTATATACTCACACAAGTTTTGCCATGCCATCATGGTGAGATTAATAAAAAAATTATTGACTACATGGTTTCATCAACCCATGCAGGGTGGAAAGAATATATTGATATATTCTCAATAAACACTAACCTTCCTAGGCCTAATCCTGAACTTTCTAAGAAACCAAAACCCTCATATAAGCCCAAATAATAACGGTAATTACTAATAAGGGGGGAGGCCTCCTTATTTACATAGAAAGCATTTAGTTAGTTTCAGTTTGGCTATATTTTAAATATTCATCACATTATGTTTAATGCATACAATTAGAATATCTATTCATCTTCCAGTTTTATTATTTTTACAGCGATCTAAAATTCTTATTATGATGTACATGAATCATTCCTAATCTTTCTAGAAATTATAAAAGTTAAGGGCGATTTCTCGCCCATGCTAACTTTTATAACCTAGGTCCTGCTGTTGTATTTTCTATTACGGCCCGATGTATGTTCCCTTTTTCTCTTAGGTCCGTTATCACTATTCTTGCTACATCCTCACCAGTAAGCCCTTTTTCCATTCTTGGTTCAATGGCGGCATTTGCCACATGGTTTTCAATTATCACTTGAAGAGAAGCACCACCACTACCAGTACCCAATAAATCTTTATTCTGTATTGCACGCTCATTATTCTTATGGTTCAGATACTGCTTACCTGTAGGCGCTTTGGGTATCATTGCCGCGCCAGTTACTTCATCATAACTGAACACTCTCCCGTTATTGCCTGGTATGCCGATAAGTTTATTCCCTATTTGCATTAGCTCAGGTAGGTTCTTTTCACCAAGTTCATAAGCTGAGCCACCTTTTACGGGTCCACCGTTATATCTCGCACCGGCTAACCCGATAGAGAGAGCTTGACCAGATAGCATTGATGTTTGAAATGCGGTTAATCCTGTCGCTGAAGCTGCTCCACCAGTGGCAATTGATGCTGCTATTGCTGCAGGGGTCCATGCGGCTAATGCTGCCGCCCCACTTGCTTTGGCTGCTAAAGCATTGGCAACTTGAGAGGCTTTACCGATAGTCTGATCTATGATGAAGTTCTTCAGCATCTCAACGCCAACCTGCACGATTGAGTTAACGACGCTATTTAGAATCGTATTACCCAATGAGCGCATAGCATCAGCCGCCGACATAGTACCCGTCATTAACCCAGTAATAACGTTTGAAGCATTACCCGCCAGAGAATCAACCGCTGAAGCCAACATTTCATAGCCTAGGTTCTGCTGTCTCATTAGCTCCCATTGTGCCGCTAACTGCTGCTGTTGATATTGCTTATCCATAGCTGTGATTAACAGGTGATATTGCATATCGGTTGCAGATTTAGCCGCTGTGTACTGCTCATGGGTCATTTGCTGCTTGGCATATGAATCATCCAGAAGCTTCTGCTCCTGATCGTAATACTCTTTCATCATTGCGAGCTTACGAGTGTTTTCATTGGCTAATGCTTGGATTGGGTCGAACTTAGCGCGATTTTCACCAATATCTGTGATGATATTGTTTGAGGTTGTTTCTATGCGAATATCAGACATTCCCTGCTCAAATGCCTGAGTTGCTTCTCGGCCTAATCGCGTAAATGTTTCTTTATCGATGAATCCCTCGTCAAACATACGACGAATAGTTTTAGCTTCCTCGCCGAACTCACGGGCTAGCTTTAATTCTGGTGTGGCTTCTTGCGCTTGGATGAAATCATTGACCTTTTGAGTAAGGTCATATATTTCAGCGGCTTCCTTAGCTACAGCATCTTTTTGGTCTTTAGTGGCTTTCTCGCCTAGCTTCTGGACGGCTTCAAACATCGCCATGTCTCTATTGGCATCAGCTACACCAGTGCTAAGTAATTCAAACCTTTTATTAAGTGCTGCGACTTCATTTTGTTGGCGTTTAAGCTCCTCCGCCGCTTTATCTTTTTTGCTACCGCTGCCTTTCTTGTTGCTATCTGATATTTGTTTTTGAAGTCTATGTTTTTCCTTTAAGCCGTCAATTAATCTATTTAGTAAGTCTGGATCATCCACACCCGCTCTAGCCATTTGAGTGACCGCTCGATATTCAATAGCTGTATCAATGCCTTCTTCCATTTCAAGCTTCAAACCCTGAACATCCTCTTCAATAGCCTGAATCATTAACTCAAAGTTATTAATTCTCCCTGTTTCAAGTGTGTTCATTAGATTTGAGATTTGAATTTCGGCTTCATCACCTGAAATGCCAGCATTTTCAAGGCTAATCTTTAATGCCTCTACTTCCATTTCCATTTTTGCTAACGCTGGAGAACCTAACTCCATTGTTTTTGCGAGTAGCTTATTAGATTCAATAGCACCTTTAGCAGCATCGTTAAAGATGTTCATTGCGTCTACTTGCTCACTCTCTATACCTTTTTTATCTTTTACTGTCTGATTAGACTTCCTCTGCTGCGCTTCTTGCTCTCTAATTCGTTTTGTCCCTTCCTCTATTAATAAATTGTATTTACCTAATTCATTAGTAGCCCATTCTATTGACTTTCGTATGTTAAAAGTGGGTTCTTTATCTTTCATGGCCTCAAGGCCAGCCTCTAGCTTTTTAGCCTGTTCAACGCTTTTTGCTAATTCTTCTTTTGTTTTGCCAATCCTGATACCAAGCTCTCTAGAAACTACTTCCGCTTGTTTAGATGTGAGCGTGTCAATCTTAGTGATCATCTCATCGATTTTAGCGTTGTACTCTTTTATTGCCGTGTCATCAGTCATTGCCTCATAGAGAGCGTAAACTCCTGCGGCTGCCAAAAGGAATAAACCAGTAGGCCCACCAAGCAAAGCCATTACACCACGCAAGCCATTCATCGCTATAGCTTGTGCTTTGGTTGCCGCTGTCGCTTTTGCGCTAGCTGTAGCAACTGCTTCATTGGCGGTTGCCAGTGTCGCCTTAGCTTTCTGTTCAAGCGCTGTAGCGGCTGTTACTTTTGCGCTAGCCGCTATTTCTGCCTCCTTAGCTTTTTGTAAGGCTAATGAAGCTGCTGCTTGTTCTTTATCGATCTGATTCCCGATGGCTTGCATTTTCTTTTCTGTAGCCATCATTTTATTTCTTGCAGTAACTACCGCTTGATAGTTTTCTGCTTTAGGTGCTATTTGGTATGTTGCCTCGGCATCTTTTAATAATTCTCTTTGAATTTTAACTTGTTGCTGTAACTGCCCATATTGTTTTTCCAATGAAACAGTTAAGCTGTCCGCTGCTGCTACTTTTTGTTTAGCCGCTTCAATTGCTGATTGTGCTGCCGCCTTTTCTTCTTTGGCATTTAATACCATTTGTGCCGCTGATGCCTGATAGGTTTCAGCTTGTTTCTTATTGGCTTCAGCGTTCGCTAATTCCGCCTGTGTCGCTTCTAAGGCTGCTTTAGTATGATTGATTAGTGATGCCGTAGCGCTACCTACATTACCAATATATCCAGCGCTTAATTGGCTTGATACGGTGCTAAGTACACCTGTAAATTTATTATGTGACTGCATGGCCTTATCTGTTGCGATGGAGTTAGCCCCCATCTTCCCTGATAATTGAGCCATATCTCTGGATAGCCTATTTAGCTCGGGCATTTTTAATGAGTTAGATACTGCCATTGCTGCTTTATCTAATCGGGCAATCCCCTTGCTGGCCCCATCAAATCCTTTCTCAAGCTTGGTTAGCTCTTTTTCTACAGCCTTTCCACCACCGACCAACCCCTCAATATTCATATCTACATCATAATGAATACCACCTACACTTTGACTATCAGCCATATCATCACCTATTAATTACAATTCGTTTTATTGGATAAAATATTTCGTGCTTTTAACGCCTTCGTATTTAAAAAATTAATCACGTTATAAGCACGCTCTGTTAGTGAGTAAGGCTTTGTTGAAAGGTTAATTAGTGGTGACAACAAATTAAACGCCTTGCCTTCAACGTCAATTTGCTCCCCATCCGTTTTAACGATATACACCGCATTATCAAACAGCCCTGCCGCCAGCAATTCAGGGATCACCTCGCCTGTAATGCCGTTATACGTCACTAATGTTGTTCCTGTTTCCGCTTTTAGCCCATCAACATAAATCTGAGCTATGGTGCTTGCTAACTGCTGTAACTTTTCCATTAAAACCCCTCACGCTGTAAGGCATCACTCAATAGACCTTGAATTAATTGGCCAATAGGCGCTCGTTGAATGAAAACATCTTTTTCACCCTGTTTTTCTTTAAATTTTTTAACACGGTCTACTATGTCGCTTTCAATTGACACTGCCTTGAAGGTTCTTTTTTGCTTATCCATGATTATTTATCCACCCTGTCGTTATATACACTACAATTATAATCCAGAGCAAAAAATAAACAATGATATATTGCTATAAATGATTATAAATATAGAAATATTTTCTACTTAAATTGGCTTTAATGGAATTAAGACAACAAAAAACCGACTCAAGGTCGGCTTTTGTTTTTCTATTTTAAATGATTATTTTTGAGGTGTTATGTACAGGCCTTGTATAAATACGGTGTCATTTTTACCATCCCCCATATATAGATTTACTATATGCCCATCTTTACTAAACTTGGCGGCAAATTCAGCGCAGCCAGTTCTTTGTAAGCACCCAAACAAATTAGAGGCATCATCTAATCTTTTTATATTTTGTATCGGGGGGCCATATATTGCTGTCAAACTGGCGATCTCTCGTTCATATTCATTTAGTGCCTGTTCTTCGCTGGTATTCATTATTTTAAGCGTATTTGTATAAAGTATTTCAACTAGCTTTGATTCGTTATTAAACATTAGCACGGCGTGTCCGCGAGTGTGGTCTGCCATTTCTTCAACATTACATGTTGTCTCTCCGTAGCATATTATTCCATCTAAGTTTAACTTTTGGATATCCTCCACTGACTGCCCCCACTTAAATCCGTAGGGTGCTGGCGGACTGTTATCACATCCCGATAGAAACAAAGCCAATAGAGCCGTTATCATGATTTTTTTCATTTGGTGATCCCTTTAGTTGATAAGGCTAATTATACATAACCGCCTCGGCTTATGCTTTGGCGGTTGTTACCTTGCTATTTTTTAGCCCATTCCGCCAGCCTTTTCTCTGCTATAGCTTGCTGTTCTGGTGTAATTTCTCCATTAGGCTGCCCGAACATATCAAACCGATCGCCGCCCAGAGTAAGGGCTTTCAAATAAGCCTTGCGGCTGATGTATGACCGTAATCCCTGTTTAATGTGGCTCTCTGGGATATCCAGCCCTTTATCTTTAACCTCAGCAATCATAGCTTCCTTAATGCCAATCATTAGCGGCTTGGCTTCTGGCTCACTGAATAGTGTCCAGTGCTGCGCTATACGGTCGATGCGGTGTTGTTTCTTCTTCGCGTGAACATCTGCCTTATTTTTCTTCTTCGGTTGCTGTGGGGCTTCCTGTGGCGTTTTATGCTTCATCGTTAATGTTGTTCTCTGCTCCATGATTACAGCCTCTCTGATATTGTCGATTCTAAGCGTTCGAGTTCAGTAGCTACACTTCGCAGCTCTCGAATTAATAAAAAAGCGATTGCTTCCTCGCTACTCAGGCCTTCAGCTTTCAAGCCAGCCAGTGAAGTCATGTAATTTTGTTTCGCTATTTCCGATTGATTTGTCATTTTCTATGCTCTTAATTATTTTTCGTTGCATGGTGTGAAAAGTTTTATGCGCTAACTGTTCATGTGTTCATAAAAAGTTATTTTCCATATATAACAATCAATTAAATATGAACACTTCAATGAACACCTATGAAGACTTATGTAGAGTCTACATACCAACAATGAACACTCATGAACACTTAATGAATACTTAAATTTCAAGTGTTCATAAATTACTTATTGATATTTATACCTATTTTTCACTTATGAACACTATGAACAGTTTTACTTAAAACTTTACTTTTACGTTATTTTGTCGGTACTCGTGGTAGCCAGTCCTCGGCTTCCAATTCGTTTAATTCGAGGTTTGTTCTGACCCCCTGAGTAAAGCGATCTTTAATGTATTTTTTTCCTAACTCTTTGAGCGCACCGTCGATAGAACGCCCAAAGGTTGTGAGTGTTAATGGGTTCCTGTTGCCGTTCCCTTGCATATAGGCCATATAAGCATGATAAAGATACTTTCTTGGTGCAGGTGGTGAGATATTCGCATTCCCCATAAACATGCCTTCAACCCTTTCGAGTGCGACAAGATAGGCGCAAAAATCAATTAATGAGTCAGTTTCACGCTTCACATCAACCGCCTCACCAGAGCCTCTTTGTTCAATCAGTAATTTGTTGGCCGTATCAGGGTTTGGAAACTCGCGCAGCAAGTCACGGATAATGACAGGAATTTCCGCCTGTATCTTTTCTGGCAGGTTCTTATCTTTTTTATCCTCGCTCACCGTTTCATTGAAATGGAAAATAACCCGTCGACGACCAACACCATTGCTACGCTCAGTAAATTGCATGGGTCTATTGCCCGTCATGAATACAACGGATTTCATCACCATAGAAAATTGTTTTTCATATTTGGGGTCAATACCAACTGGATCACCGCCTGTAATCGCCTTTAACCCTGCGCCATCCCCAACGTATTTAGGCTGGTCTGGGAGTAAAATCAGTTTTTTACCCACAAATTGCGCTCTGCCTCTCGCGTCGTCCAAGGCCTTTAAATCACCGCTTGATGTGTTGTGTTTCCCTGCTAACAACTCAGCGATATGTGCGAATACGCTTTTACCACTGCCGCCTACGCCTGTTGCCTCAATAAACAATTGCCAGTCATGACGATTAGCAAACACCATATACAATCCAGCCTTGATGCGTCTTGCTTTTGCCTCATCTCCGCCCGATACATGAGATAACCACGCGGTAAAGTTTGGCGCATTATCTTTCAGGTTTTCACCTGCTGCGGGTTCGGTATAGGTGATCCCATTTTGATGTAATAACCAATCGTTAGAATTGTGAGGTCTAAATTCATGGGTTTTCGTGTTCAATACGCCATTAGTAAAGCCGATTAAATCAATATCAGACTCCCCCATTGGTTCAGCAATGACTTTCAATACATCAATAACGCCAGTGATCCGCCTCATGCTAAAGTGGGTTTCATTCTCAATAAAAAAGTCAGCCATTTCGCGGGAAAGCTCACTATCTTTAATTGGCTCCCACATCACCCCGCTATAGGTGTATACCGTCAATGACTCTGTATTAACGGCTAATTGTCCGTATCGCTCAATCAGCAACATAGCCAATTGATTCGGGGCTAATTTGGCAATATCCGTATCGGTATCAATGCCGCGCTTTTTCTTTTTAGCCTTAGTGGTATTAATGATGACAGTGTTTGCTTCCTGCATGGCGTTAACCCCCTCATTAAATGTCTGTCTTGCTGCCTCAATACCGTGTGATAGGCGGTAATCATCCCAATCAGCTTTATCATCAGTAGGTGGCAAAACAGCAATACCATTAACCGCTTTTGCTGCCTTCTCAGCCGCCAGCTTTCCTGCGTTTGATTGGTTGGGCTTAATATCGTTGTCACCTGCAATGATAATCTGGCTATCTGGGTACTTTGTCCGCATCACCTTAGCCACATGAGTTAAGTTACCCGCATCAATTGCCGCTACTGTGTGCGCTTCTGGCTGGATTAATTGGCACGTCATGGCGGTTGCTAATCCCTCAGCGATAATCACCGTAGAAACGTTTACAGGCTCATTGATAGGGTAATAGCTGCCATTCTTTGCACTATCGAGTAAGTGCCGTTTCTCGCCATTGGGTTTAATGGTTTGTGCGGCTGTGATTGTGCCGTCAGCGTCCATCAATGGAATAATTAGCGATCCATCGGTTAACAGGGTCACGGTGGTACTATCAAAGCCTTTCGCTTTCAGGTACTCAGATTCGCCCTGTTTAGCATTGGCAATAGTGCGACTGTATCGCGCTGTAAAGCGTTTATGTTTCTCTATCTGCTCGTTAGCTTGGTTCTGGGCTTGCTGCGCTTTCAATACGTCCTGTTGTGCTTTTACCTCATGGCTACGGTAGGCTGGTGGATTATCTGAACGGGTATCAATACCAATCATGCCAGCCACCTCATACGCTGCTTCGGTCACGCTGCCACCCAGAACACGCTGAACTAAATCCAACCCATCACCAGAACCGCACTGATTACAAATAAACGTGCCGTTGTCGCCTTTGTTATCAAATCTAAAACGGTCTTTACCACCACAAGCAGGGCAAGCCGTGTGCGTGTTTAGGGGCACTTCAGCCCCAAGGTTAAATAATATGTTTTGCCATTGGCCGCTGGCTTTCTGCTTCACCTCACGGATAACATCAATTGGTTTCATTAAAACGCCCCCTTATCGGCTAAAGAGTCGCTCATGTCATTAATCATGCTTTGCCAAACCTCGCGCCCGTACCCCGTGATATAGCCATTAATCACGCACTGATCCATTAAACTAATGGCTGTTGTTTCCCACATAGGAACAGACTGTTTAAGTGCCTCCAGCAAATAACTATCAACGAGCATTCGAATACCTTTCACACCGTCAATAATGGCAACCTCAATGGCCTTGTTGCCTACATTCATCGGAAACCAATCACCGCCATTATGTGTGGTTACATCGTGATAAATAGCGGCTGCGTAGCTATTTGCCAGTGAATTAACTTTAAAATTCTTCGTTATCATGTCATTACGTCCTTTTAATGAATGGTTACGGTGTTGCTAAACTCACCATCTTTTATCGCCCGAATGAGATCATCGTGAAGAATAGATAATCCCTCGCGCCCTCGGTCTGATAGTCGGCAACCTTGTTTAGGCTCAAGATTGATAAAATCCCTATACATTCTTATGGCCATAGCAGGGGCATATCCTGATTCGTAATGCTCGTAAGCTGCGCTCTCAACATGGTTTGCTAATAACATACGTTCGCTTGCTGCATAGACAGTTAAGGCTGCGTGTTCATTGCGGTACACTGCTGCGGTAATCTTTCCGCCTTTCCCGTTATCGGTTTGATGAAATCCGTTGTTGTCGGCCTGTTCCATGACAAACGAAGCAGCAACAATCCAACGCCAGAGAATGACGTTTTGCTCAATAGTGGATTTAAAAAAGCCTTCAACATCACCTTTGCTAATGGCTAAAACCAACTCAAAACCCATTGATAAATCACCGTCAAAGCTACCGTCGTTTAATGCCTCTAATGCCTTGGTATAACTTATAGCCTCTTGGTTAGCTGCGTCAGTAATGAGAATTACACCGTGTTCGCTGTGCTCGAATGCGTTAATGTTTGTAATATTCATCGGTTCGCCTCCACTACCGCTAACTTATAAGCTCGCAACACATGCGAGGATTTACCTGTAATAACTGTTTTAATCACTAAGCCGCGCTTTGTGCTGGCTGTTACATGGGTTTTGAGCAGTACAGCATCCACAACCCGACGATGTTTTTTATATTGAAATAGATTGCTGGTTACGGTGATTTTGGCGACTGCGCCACTGTCAAAATAATTGAGTTTCATTATTTGCCCTCTGCCGCCTCGTTCATTTCATCCCTAATCGAATAAACAACAATCAACACCGCCCAGATCATGTTTCTGGTTTCGTCGCATTCCTCTGCGTCCAGCCACGTAGAAAGTAAGGTGATTAGCATTAATACTTTTAATACTTTTGATTGGTGCGGCTCTAGTAATCTTTCTACTTCGCGTTTTTGTTCCTGTTTCATCACTTCACCTCACGCACATAGTTAATTCGGATACTGGTTAAACCGTCACGTTGCGCTTCTCGCATCACTTGCGATTGAGCGTCTTTCTGGGTGGCTGATATCACACGCTTGCTAATACCTAGCGTTAACCCTTTCGGAGTTGTGCCATACCCTGCAATTTGAAACGTTCTCATGAGCGATAATCCCCCATATCCTGAATGTGTAGCTGTGAGGCTTGCTCAATAGCCATTACCATTGGTTTAAGTGCTTTCTTCTCCTTGCGACGTAGGTTCATGGCATAACTACCGCGCCTACCGTGACCTTGATAAGAGTCAGCTTCTAAACTGCTAATCAAGTTCTGAGCCTCACCAATTGGCATGGCCTCAAGTTCCGCCAGCGTGGGGATTTGAATATGTTTAATTTCGGGAAACTCAGACAGACGAAAGTAGCTGTTAACCATTGAACGCTGAACCTGCCACGACAAATCATCGGTAAATGGCTTAACCAACATGAGATAACCAGATTCAGCCAACACCATTATTTCTGGTGTGTACTTGGTGATATTTTCATCAAGGTATGGACGTAATACGTCCTGACCTAACAAAAAGTAATCAACTCCATCAATAAAATGGCGTTTATGCTTGGTGAATGTGCGCCTTGCTGTACCTTTCGGGCGTTGGTGTACCTTGTCAATCATGGCAAAGGTAACTACTCGCTTACCTTGATACATAAATGGGCTTAGGCTGGTGGCGTTGATAGTGACCTGTCTCATTTCATCACCTCCGCTAACCGAGTAATTTCTTTACCTTGAGCATTTACAAGGCGATTAACTGCTCTCAGTAGAAAATGTGTATCCGTATCAGCCTCATTCTCTACAGCCGTTAACAGTGGGATTAGTAACGCTTGGAGCTCCTCGTTGATATGCTCGACTTCTTCCAAGGTAGCTAAGTGACCAACTTTTAATTTGACCGTTTTCATTTGGTGGCCTCCTCGAGCGATTCCCGAATCTCAGCGCTTAAATCACAAGCAATAGTTATTAGGTCTACTAATTCAGTCGGGCATTTCCCGTTAGCCTTTTCCAGTATGGCCATAACTAATGAATGGGCTTGTTGTGCCTTGTATGCTGCTACATCTAAAGAAATTGGCTTACTCATGCTTCCCCCTCAGATACGGCTTCCTCTGCTGTCTTGCTGATAATTTCAATTAGCTGAATTTTGAGTTCTGCTTCATCACGTTGATTTGATAAAGACAAAGCGGCTTCGGCTAGGCGTTGAATTTTGTTCAATGCGTCAGATAAGCGTGAAATGCTCATACTTCCCCCTCCTGCGTTGATGCTTCAATCAGGAATGCCGCCACATCACCTGATAACTTCGCCATGAGCGACGATATCGCGCCTATATCAGACGGTGTAAAGTTGCGAGGATAGTTAGGAAGCATCAGGGTAATCAGCTCTAATTGATGCGCCTTTTCAGCCGCTTGATGAATAGTGATATCCGCCATAATTAAGCCCTCCCTGCATAGGTGTATTCGTTGCTGAACTGGCTTAATGGAACAATGACAGGACTATCAAAGCCGTCTCGCTGAAAGGTCACACGGTTGAATTGAACCGATAGAACCTTGACGGTTTCGCCATTGTTTTTGTGGGTGTAGAAATCATTAGGCTGAGGGTTACGCATGATGTTTACCTCCAATAGCAGGTAAGCGACCAGCGAATGACAGAATATAATCACGTACAAGCATCAGTCTTGCATCGTGTTCGCTCGATGCTGTAACAGCAATGCGACAAGGTTTAGCGGTAGTATCTGAGCGTTTAATACTCAAAAACAGAAATTTGAATTGAGTTTGGGTAGGGGTTGCCATCATAACGATGATCTCCAGTAACTTAACTAAGGAGTCATCACCAGAGGTGCAAATCTCTATAGGGGTGATGACGTTGGCAAGGTTTGCACTACTGGAGTTACTGGAATCCAGCCAGCCCGAAAGCTGCCTCACCAACGCCACCATTGAATAAGAGCGATATAATACCGCATTTAATAGGTGTGCGTAGGCATTGACACAAAAAAAGACGCAAGGCGCGTCATGTGTCGCCAGTAACTGATTCAGGGTGCAAATCCTGACACTAGATTTTGCTAGTGAGTTTTTACTATAGCCAACAATTACCCATAAGCGCAAGTGATGTATTGCACATTTTACAAAGCTGCCCTTTTTTATGGACTGACAAAACTCAATTCGTTCCTTTTTTATGGACTGACAAAACTCAATTATTTTGCCTTTTATGGACTCGCAAAACTCAATTTTCCCATTTTTTGAGATGAACGAATTCAAATAGCGGGATTTCCCGACTTTAGAGAGGTGAGAAAAACCACCTTTAGCTAATGGTGTAAATTCTCCACGTTTTAGGTTCTCGCTGCTATCCCATCCTCCAATGGTGGTTAGGATTAATAGATTGGCAAAATGTTTTGCTGATTGACCTAGGAAATATTCCCCAGATTGATTGGCGTAAATTTTCGCGGATACATCGGCTAAAGTTTTAGCCGGTTGCTGAGCAAATAATTTTGCCGAGCACTGAGCCAAAATATTGACCGAGTGATCGGACGAAAGTTTGTCTGATTGGCTACCAGTAATACCGTAAGTTAAAGTTACAGAATTATTAAGGGCGCCCACTTTAACCGACTCCCCACCTGCCAGTAGGGAATCATTCTCTTGGTAGGCAATCATTGCGCCACCTCTACACGTTGCGCTAACCACTTCTGAGACAGCCCGATTAACTTGTCCTTGCGTGCGTGATAGTCCATGCCTAGCTCAATTAGCGTTGTATTCGTCTGCTCAAGGTATGAAAGGTGCTCTAATTGGGTTTCGCTCATAGCATCACGAGGATTACCAATAATGCCGTTCTGCTTCGCCCATGCCTTAGCCGTAAGCCCACCTAATACAATACGGTTCAGCATGTTTGACTCAGTCGTGTAATGGTGCGGGAGTGTGTTCTTACCTTGCTCCATACGTGCCAACTCTAACGCTGAACACATCGGCTTAAAGTAACTCGCCACTTTGAGGCGTGATTTAAGTTGATGGCGTAATTGCTTGGTGATAGTTGGCGCGACTTTGTGTAGTGCTTCCTCGCACTTGATGAAGTATTGACGGATTAAGCGGCCTTGTTCGGTACGCTCAACCATGCCAAGTTCTTTGGCCATATTGAAGGTGACTAGGTACTCGTGTTTGATTTGCTGTCTAGATTTTGCGCTACTCAAATTTGAGTTGCTCAAAGTTTCCACAACTAAATAATCCACCCCTTGGATAAATCCATATTCATTAATGCGACGCTTGATCCAATCGGTTAGTCGAGTATCTACCCCTAGAGCTTCATGTAATGAGTTGGCACTGACACAATTAATTACTTCCCCATTCAATTCATGATTAATAATAGGCAACATATCTGCGAAAGTTGTTTCGTTAATATCGTTTAACTTGATTTTAGGGTGAGCGAATCCCTGACCCATTACGGCCATTTTATTTTTCATATTATTATTTCCTTATTATTCGGTAGGGTACTGCGACAAAATTAATTCAGATTGTGATTTCGAAATACCTTCATATCCGCCAGCATTGGCACGTTGGTTGATGAGGTTAATTACCTTCAGCGCGTCTTTTTGGCTACGAATGCGATAACGATAATGTGATCCAATGCCGTCTGGGTTCGGTTCGTCAGTACGCTCTAAATTAATATCCAGCTTTCTTTCAAGTTCTGAAAAATAATTACGACCTGATGATAAGCGGCAATACTTTAAAATATCGTTTTCGGTAGAACCGTTATAGGCATATAAAAAATATTTCCATGCTTTGATTTTTTTCGGTGGATTCTTTGATAGAATAGATGCTGTCGCGTTATCCTGAGAAGCCACCTGTAGCGGGTGGTTTTTCTTTTCCATTAAGCCACCTCTCCAGTACGTGATTCAGCAATCTTATTTGCAATCCATTCATCTACTTCCGACTCAATAAAAGCAACAGAGCGAGTACCGATTTTTACTTGCTGTGGAAAGTCATTTTCTTTAATTAATCTATAAATCCATGCCTTGCTGTAACCTGTGCGTCGCAAAACCTCTGAAAGCCTAATCAGATTATTCATAGAATTTTCCTTAATGTGATATGAAAAGACATGCGAAAGCGCCCTATACATAAATGTATAAGGTAGATAACGCATATTATGGTTTATATTTTAGGGTGTTTTAGGGTGTTTTAGGGTGTTTTAGGGTGTTTTAGGGTGTTTTAGGGTAGCAACCATATTGTTTAATACGAAATATTATCAACAATAAGTTAACGTTGCGCACACGATGCATGTGCTATGTATGATTATAAAAGAGCAGAACTACAACTACACTCCACAAAGGCGGAGACTTAAATTTCAAAGAACAATTTACTAATTTGAATAGCTACAATTATATTATTCAATTTAGCTGATTGCTATTAACGACCTGAACTACATCCATTTAGTAAACAGCACAAAATCATTAAGTTGTTTACTAAAAGCTCCCGTTTGCAAGGAGCGCAGGTCATTTTTTAAAGAACAAGTAGCTATCCGTACAAATTTTGCTACAAATATTATTTATGTTGAGAAGTCATCAACATGCTAATGAGGTTAGCATTAGCCCCCTCAAGACAGCCTAAGGGGAAAATCCATATTTTAAAGAGCTGATAATCTAATATAAAGATTATCAATAAAACTTATATGCTCTGAGAAGTTCCTCTGAGCGTTCCTTATTTGTTACAAGCTGGTTCTACCACTAGTCAAACTAAAAAAACAGTATATCAAGCACTTCAAAAGCGCCACTGTGGCAGGTTGTCCCTGAGAATTTACTCTGGGCATACTCACATTTGTAAAAGAGCATTTAGTCACTTTGTCAGTGACTCCATTCTGATAGCTAATAACTGGTTGCTATCAATGTTGTTAAAGAACATATCGCGATTTTTTCAGCGCAGAGGTGTTAAAGAGCGAAGTCCACAATGATCTACTGCGGTACTACCAGGTATATTATACTGTAATAATAAACAGTCAAGCTTAAGAAACGAGCAAAGTTTATCACCACAATTTTACGTAGTCTGTTGACGTCTACTAAAGTATACTTTCATTAGATATTAAGATTTATCTTACTCCAATGTAGCCTAACTATTCTTACTGGTTTAAAAGTAAAATACTTATTTGGTTGTTACTTTAGGCACAAAAAAAACCAGACCTTTTATTGTCTGGTTATGTATGTAGTTGCTGGTGGATTAAGCACGTTTAAAATTGCCGTGTACAATGTTATCCCCGTTCTCTAATGCCCCCATGTAATCAGCGTACCATTGAAGCATTTCTCTACGGCCATCAATATACTGAGCATGGTTATACGTTCCACGAATAGAGTTCTTATCAACGTGTGCTAGCTGTGTCTCAATCCATGCGGTGTTATAGCCTTGTTCGTGTAGGATGGTGCTCATTGTGTGCCTGAATCCGTGACCTGTGGCTCTACCACTATAGCCCATGCGCCTAATCATCGTATTCAGTGCCATGTCTGATATATGTTTTCTATAATCAGTGCGGCTGGGGAATATGTATTGATAACTGCCACTGATTGGGTGTATCTGTTTCAGTAAATCAATAACCTGCTCTGATAACGGCACAATATGAGGTCGGCGCATCTTCATTTTTTCAGCCGGTATCTCCCACACTCCAGTATCAAAGTTAATCTCTGACCATTCCGCTTTTCTCAATTCGCCTGGTCGAACTCCAGTTAATATAAGCACCCGTAATGCCACTCTTACAATCTGGCTTCCCATGTACTTATCAATAGAAGAAAGAAACTCTGGTAGTTCACTTACTGAAAGATGGGCGTAGTGCTCACGCTTATGAGGAACAAAGGCACTGGCTAAATCTGGTGCAGGGTTATACTCAGCCCTACCAGTAATAATGGCGTACTTCCATACCTCGCCACAACGTTGGCGCACTTTCTTTAGCTTCTCGGTTGCTCCGCGCTTTTCCATAATAGAAAGCACTTCGAGTAGTTCCATTGGTTTGATTTCAGCAATCGGGCGATTACCTATATAAGGAAAGACGTCTTTCTCAAATGCGTCCATCATGTCATCGCGATAACCAACAGACCAGCGATCCTTTCTGCCCTCATACCATTCAAGAGCAATATTTTTAAAGGTGTTTACACTGTCAATTTTTGAGGCTTGCTTTTGTTCTTTTCGTTGTTGGTTTGGGTCAATTCCATCCGCCAGCAACCTCTTTGCATCATCACGCTTTCTTCTAGCATCAGCGAGTGTAACGGTTGGATAAATTCCAATAGCTAAAAGTTTCTCTTTTCCATCGATTCGGTATTTTAACCGCCAATACTTTCCGCCATTAGTTTTAACCAATAGATACAGTCCACCACCATCAGATAGTTTGTAGTCTTTTTCTTTAGGCTTACTGGAATCAATTTGCTTAACGGTTAGCTTCATTTGGGGGTACTCAAATCATGGGGTATAAATGTACCCCCATATGTACCACCTAAAGGGGGTAGTTTTCAATAGACGATAGTAGACGTTGGAATAATGGGATTTAGTTGGAATGCTTGATTTACTTGGGATTGAAAGACTTTAGAAGACGCTGCTAGAAGTGAAGATGGCGGAGGAGGAGTCCGCTTAATATAAATCCAACCCCATCCAGATCTATTCAATTAGTAACGGAATATCAATAGATTATTTAAATTTAAATCCAAACATGTATAATATTCTCCATACAAAGCCTAACAACAATGGCATACCAGATGGCATACTCAACCTTAGGATAAATTCACCATGGCTTTATTAACCAATACCAAAGCTAAGAATATACAACCTGGGGATAAACCATTACCTCATGGCGGTATCACGGGCCTCACTCTACATCCATCATCAACAAAAGGAAGAGGAAAGTGGGTACTTCGCTATATGAGCCCAGTAACACAAAAACGCCGAAATGCGGGTTTAGGTAGTTACCCAGAAATCACAATTTCAGAAGTGTCAAATATTGCTTCAATAATGAGAGAGCAAATAATCAAAGGTATTGATCCCCTTGAGTTCAAAAAATCAATTTCCGAGTGTTACTGGCAGTGTAAAAATGACCCCATATTGGCAATTGAATTTTGACCCCTGACGTAATATAGCGGTTTTACTTGTGAGGCCGCTTTTCAATGTTAACTCAGGAGAAGGTTGTGACAATAAAAGTTCTCAAACAACAGGGGAAGTCGATCAAAAGGATTGCTCGTGAAACAGGTCTAGCGCGTAATACGATTAAAAAGTATTTGCAACGTACTGATACTAAACCTGTTTATCAGCGTAAAACTCATCGTCCAAGCAAACTAGAGCCATTTAAAGACTATATTCAGTCTCGGATTGATGCGGCTCATCCTGATTGGATACCGGCATCCGTTCTTTATGAAGAAATTCTTGCTTTGGGATATCAAGGAAAACGTCGAATATTAAGTGGATATCTAGCGACTTTAAAACCTAAAGCATTGCCAGAACCTCTTGTACGATTTGAAACAAAGCCAGGAAAGCAGTTGCAAGTTGATTTTACCATTATTCGGCGAGGTAAACAGGCATTAAAGGCGTTTGTTGCAACGCTAGGTTACTCTCGAGCCAGTTATGTTCATTTTTATGACAATGAACGAACCGATGCATGGGTTGATGGATTAGTCCGTAGCTTCGAGTTTTTTGGCGGTGTTCCTCATGAGATTCTTTTTGATAACGCAAAGGCGATCATCCTTGAGCGTGATGCTTACCGAGTAGGAGAGCATCGTTGGAATCCTAAGCTTTTATCTCTTGCTCAGGATTATGGTTTTAACCTGACCGTTTGTCGCCCTTATCGAGCCAAAACAAAGGGGAAAGTTGAACGTTTTAACCGTTACCTAAAATCAAGCTTTGTTGTGCCATTACAAGCAACATTAAGGATGTCAGAGTTACAACTGGATGTCCAAACTGCAAATGGTTATGTCGGTTACTGGTTAACTCAAGTTGCCAATGCAAGAGTCCACGGTACGACAGGTGAAATACCGAACCAACGCTTAATCACAGAGCAGAATGCCTTACTGCCATTGCCGATAAAGTTTGGCAATATTGATAGCTATCAGAAGATAAAGATGACACCGATGCCATTTGAAAGCCTACAGCATCCGCTTAGCGTCTATGATCAACTGTTGCAGGGAACATTATGAATTTACAATCTGAACGTATTGCTGATGCTTGTCGCCAACTAGGACTCTACGCATTACCTGAAAGCTGGCCTAGGATTGCTGAAAAACACCTTGAACAAGAAGGGTCGTATGCTGACTTTATTGAAAAACTTCTGATTGAGGAAATCAATGCTAAGATGCAGCGTACTAAGGCGACACTCTTGCAGTTTGCAGGGTTACCTAACATCAAAACGCTTGAGGAATATGACTTTAACTTTGCGAGCGGTGTTCCTAAATCCCAACTAATTGAATTATCGGGTCTCAGTTTTATTGAACGTCATGAGAACGTTGTTATGCTGGGTCCGAGCGGTGTTGGAAAAACCCATTTAGCGATAGCTCTCGGCTATAAAGCGATTATGTCGAATATAAAAACGCGATTTATTACCGCAGCAGATTTAATGTTACAACTGGGAACCGCACATAATCAAGGTAAATTAAAATCCTACTTACAACGGGTTGTGATAAGTCCCAAGCTCCTAATTATTGATGAAATTGGTTATTTACCTTTTGGGCGAGAAGAAGCGAATCTCTTTTTCAACGTAATAGCCAAGCGGTACGAAAAAGGAAGTACGTTATTAACTAGTAATTTGCCCTTCAGTCAATGGGCAAGCGCATTTGCCCATGATACAACATTGACAGCTGCGATGTTAGATAGATTATTGCATCACTGTCATGTGATTCAAATTAGCGGTGAAAGTTATCGTTTAAAGGATAAGCGTAAAATAGGCATTGCGCCAATCGTGTCTGAAGTGTAGTCAATGGGGTCAATTGTAAATTGCCAACTGGAGCCTTAAAGGGGGCAAAATTAAACTGCCATTGACATCC
>NZ_JBIXLP010000029.1:0-1297 GCF_053543535.1 Providencia sp. AGC89 | reverse complement strand
GCAGATTAGCACGTCCTTCATCGCCTCTGATTGCCTAGGCATCCACCGTGTACGCTTAGTCGCTTAACCTCACAACCCGAAGGTGTCTTCTTATCATACGACACTTAACGTCATGGCTGTGCGTGGTGAACTTCTTCGTTGGGTAGTGCTCGCAATGCTCACGTACTATTGTACGCTGCGCTTGCTGTGCGCTAGCCGCCTTGGATTTCACACTGCTCGCTCATGCCACTCGTTTGTGTGTTTGAAAAACACTTCAAGTTGAGATTTTTGAGAGACTCTCACATTGTTTAAGCGATAAACAATGTGCGTTGTTTTCAATTTTCAGCTTGTTCCAGATTGTTAAAGAGCATAATTATTCGCAATAGACTATTTGACTAATCTATTCTGAATAATCAGAAAAATTTATGGTGGAGCTAAGCGGGATCGAACCGCTGACCTCCTGCGTGCAAGGCAGGCGCTCTCCCAGCTGAGCTATAGCCCCATAAAGGTAATTTCAGTATCAATGATAAATAATAAAATTTATACTTCTCGCTTTTAGTATGCTTAAAGTTACCAATTTTGTTTAGTCTAGGCGCGGATTGGCGAAGTTTACTTTTGGGTAAACGAGCTAATCTGCAACAACGAATAAACAAAATTTGGTAGGCCTGAGTGGACTTGAACCACCGACCTCACCCTTATCAGGGGTGCGCTCTAACCACCTGAGCTACAAGCCTATTGATACTGCTACTCTATTTCATCAGACAATCTGTGTGAGCACTTCACAAAAACACTTCAATGGTAAGGAGGTGATCCAACCGCAGGTTCCCCTACGGTTACCTTGTTACGACTTCACCCCAGTCATGAATCACAAAGTGGTAAGCGCCCTCCCGAAGGTTAAGCTACCTACTTCTTTTGCAACCCACTCCCATGGTGTGACGGGCGGTGTGTACAAGGCCCGGGAACGTATTCACCGTAGCATTCTGATCTACGATTACTAGCGATTCCGACTTCATGGAGTCGAGTTGCAGACTCCAATCCGGACTACGACGTACTTTATGAGTTCCGCTTGCTCTCGCGAGGTCGCTTCTCTTTGTATACGCCATTGTAGCACGTGTGTAGCCCTACTCGTAAGGGCCATGATGACTTGACGTCATCCCCACCTTCCTCCGGTTTATCACCGGCAGTCTCCTTTGAGTTCCCGACCGAATCGCTGGCAACAAAGGATAAGGGTTGCGCTCGTTGCGGGACTTAACCCAACATTTCACAACACGAGCTGACGACAGCCATGCAGCACCTGTCTCAGAGTTCCCGAAGGCAC
>NZ_JBIXLP010000028.1:0-8238 GCF_053543535.1 Providencia sp. AGC89 | reverse complement strand
GCCGAATGCCCTACCAACGCGACCACACCACTTGCTCAGTGAGGTTAGGATGAAAAAAATAGTGATGCTTAGTGCCGTTGTGACTGCACTGCTGGCTTTAACCGCCTGCTCGCCGGATACAAGCGCGAATATGCTGCCCGCCAATATTTGGGGCTTTAACCATGTGAAAGACACTGCTGTTAATTGGTACACCGTCAATGGCGCCCAAGGGCGAGGGGCAACCGGTGTTTGTTGTGTGATGGTGCCCGAAAAATGGACACCCAACCAAACCGTGGTCGTGGAATGGGAGGTTGATCCTGATGCTTATGGTAAATCGCCCCCTATGGGAACTAAAGAATTTAGTGATTTCGTTAAAAAACACAAAGCCAATTATCGCCACTACCGCAAGGTGGTGCCCATCCCGCAATATGATGACGCTTGTGATGTCAAAGTACATTTTTTACCCTGCCAAGAGGTGAAAATCACCTTGTCGTGTTTGGCTCCTTGGCACCCTGACTACCCAATTCAAGACCCATTAGACCAAGAGGAGCCCGCCGAATGCCCAAACAACGCAGCCACACCACTTGCTCAGTGAGGTTAGGATGAAAAAAATATCTCTTATCGGTACCGTTTTAATTGTGTTACTGGCCTTAACCGCCTGCTCACCGGAGAAAAAAACCAACATGCTGCCCGCCAATATTTGGGGCTTTAACCATGTGAAAGACACTGCTGTTAATTGGTACACCGTCAATGGCGCCCAAGGGCGAGGGGCAGTCGGTGTCTGCTGTGTTATGGTGCCTGAAAAATGGACGCCCAACCAAACGGTGGTCGTGGAATGGGAGGTTGATCCCGATGCCTATACGCTAAATAGACCACAGTTAGGAAGTAAGGAATACAATGCTTTTATAACTGCACACGAAGCCAATTATCGCCACTACCGCAAGGTGGTGCCCATCCCGCAATATGATGACGCCTGTGATGTCAAAGTGCATTTTTTACCCTGCCAAGAGGTGAAAATCACCTTGTCGTGTTTGGCTCCTTGGCACCCTGACTACCCAATTCAAGACCCATTAGACCAAGTGGAGCCCGCCGAATGCCCAAACAACGCAGCCACACCACTTGCTCAGTGAGGTTAGGATGAAAAAAATATCTCTTATCGGTACCGTTTTAATTGTGTTACTGGCCTTAACCGCCTGCTCACCGGAGAAAAAAACCAACATGCTGCCCGCCAATATTTGGGGCTTTAACCATATGAAAGACACTTATGTTAATTGGTACACCGTCAATGGCGCCCGAGGGCGAGGGGCAGTCGGTGTCTGCTGTGTTATGGTGCCCGAAAAATGGACACCCAACCAAACCGTGGTCGTGGAGTGGGAGGTTGACCCAAATTCAAGACCTGGAGATATGCCTGGGGTCACCGACCCTGCGTTTAAGGCCTATATGGTGAAACACAAAGCCAATTATCGCCACTACCGCAAGGTGGTGCCCATCCCGCAATATGATGACGCCTGTGATGTGCACGTTCACTTTTTACCCTGCCAAGAGGTAAAAATCACCTTGTCGTGTTTGGCTACTCGTCATCCGGATTATCCAATAAAAGAACCTAATCAAATGGAGGAGCCTGCCGAATGCCCAGCAACATCATAATAAACCCGATAACGAAAGAAGCACTTAAAGGAGCACTTAAAACCGGCCTTCTCTCCATTAAGAAAATTGAATCTGTCAGTCACCGCTTAACGCAGGGCGCCCCCTGTTGGTCGCCACCACGGTTTCCAGAACAAGGTCGTTTACCCCTTTCAAGAAAAGCTCTGGAAGCCAATATGGGTAAAATTGAAAGTAAAGAGGTTGAACACCGCAAGGGCTTTCCTAAAAAAAACCGCAACCCTTGCTGCAAAAGCTTGCATGTAAGCCTGTTTTTTGATGGCACCAATAATAATGAACCCTATGACACTAAAAAAGCCAAACCGCCACACCCCTCCAATGTAGCTAAGCTTTACCATGCTTGTGCTCCTAATGATTTTAGAGCTATGCAGTCTGGATTCTTTGCTTATTATTTACCGGGGGTGGGCACGCCATTTCCCGAAATTGGCACCAATGAATATTACAGCAGTGGGTTAACCTTTGCTTCCGGAGGGGAAGACCGAATTACTTGGGCGTTAATCAATGTCTGCAATACGTTATATTATGAAGTGAATAAAACTGAGATAACCACTGCCGAACGCCGGCGCGTATTAAGAAAAATTAGCTCCCGAAAAGCAAATAACGCCTATACTAAAACAAATGATTACAACCCTCTTGAAGGCATTTTCGAGTTACTGAGTGGGATACGAGATAAACTGTTAAGGCATACGCCTAAATTAGTGGCGTTAAAACTGTATATCTATGGGTTTTCTCGCGGCTCTGCTGAAGCCCGTACCTTTGTCTATTGGTTGGAAAGGTTATTATCCTACGCCCATGACTCTGCTCAATATACCAACCCTGAACATGTTAAAGGGCATTTATACGGCATTCCCGTTTCGGTGGAGTTTTTAGGCTTATTTGATACCGTGGCCGCGGTTGGCATGGCCAATACCGTGCCGATGATGACCGGTCATAATGGTTGGGCGGGGGGAACGCAGCAGTTACCAAAGTCCGATTTAGTGAAATGCTGTTATCACTTTACTGCGGCTCACGAGCAACGTCAGGCGTTCTGTTTAGATTCTATTCGGACCCCCGAAGGGAATTACCCCCCGAATAGCTATGAAATTATTTACCCTGGCATGCACTCTGATGTGGGGGGCGCTTACCCAGTAGGGGACCAAGGTAAGTCACGAAATGGGGATGGTGAATTACTGTCGCAAATTGCCCTTCATGATATGTATGCCGCCGCCATTGATGCGGGAGCGCCCTTGGCGCTTTCATCTGAAACTTTTACGTTGCTACACCCCAAATTACAAGAATCATATATTTTTAGAAAACTAACTGACGCTACTGAAAAAGAATTCGCTTTTTCCCCCCATCTTGTCGACAAATTTAATCATTGGGTTACTTACACCCTGCCGGATACCACAGAGGTGACGGCGAAAACCCCTGAGCAAAATTATTGCCCGCCACGTTTTATCGATGCCGATATTGAACGGGCTATTGAGGTACAGCTGGTTCTTATCACCGCTTGGCGAATAGGCCGTTATGCCTCTCAGCCCCATTCGTTAATCAACCTTACCCAACAGCCGTTTTTCCAACAGGCGCCGCAGCACGCTAAAATCACCGCGCAACCCTATGAACCCGATTTTGGTCACCAAGCCGTGGATGCACTGACAGAGGAATATTACGATACCGAGCAGGAAATTAAAGGAATAGCGGAATTACGGGATAAAGAACAAAAAGCCATGCGGGATAACTTAGACAACTGGGTTGCCACCAATGTGGGGACGCCAACCTTTGATGCCACCAATGCTAGAGGGCAACTGTGGGAAGCCGCGTTAGAGTTTACCGCGGATTATCACGATGTCCCTCGCCCTGAACCCTTAATTGATATATCTTCTCGTCGAACACAAGCGGACTGCATTCGTGATACACAACCCTATCTTGGCGAGTTTGCAAACTGTGAATCATTGCCTAAGCACAGTTTTCCCATTATCGTCAGCGGGATGTCCTATTTATTACAACTCATCGATGACGAACTGGTCGAAACGGTTTATATGCTCACGAATCAAGATGAGCGTAGGGAATATGAAAAACTCAAAGAAATCAGCGATGATGTTTATAAAAGCGTTATTTACCCCCAAATGAAGGGGATCGCTAAATCGCCTGAAACGGCTAAAGTCATCGCCTTATTTGATGATTACATTCATGACTCTCGTGCTTGGTTTATGCATTCTGAAAGTGGAATTCGCGAACCCTACTCTAGTTATTTTTTATCCCGTATGATTTATTTTGGTGATAATTGGAATAAATCATTACGCCTAATCACGCCCGAAAAAGCTCAGGGTATCCCAATGACCCCAACTGGCTTACTGGCATTTTATTACCTACCCACTTATGGGTTGCGCTTATACAACACAAAAACGGGTCAAAAAATCCCTTTTGATGATAGTCAATTACCCCCTGCGACAAACAAAGTGATCGTTCTTATTCGCGAAGTGATTAAAGCACATGAAGAAGCCGCACACCGAGGCATGATTATCAAAATGCGTGATATCGCAAATAGCAAATAAACGACACATACTGATGGAGTAACCCCATGAGCCTACTCGACACAGCCAAAAACATCCTTCAAGGCCAAAACCGCTATCGCCTAGAAGTCCAAGGCTGCTCAGATTTACTGGACGTTGAACATTTTACCGGGCGTGAAGCCGCTAGCGACACCTATCGCTACCAAATTACGTTTACCTGTTCCGCCCAAGACCTTTCTGCTCAACAATTATTACGCCGTAATGCCAGCCTGACCTTTTGTGCACCGATAAATAACGTAATGGGACTCGCCACTCAACCTAGCGTTGCCAAGCGCGTTCATGGCGTAGTGACGGATTTCCGTCGCCTCTCCGGCTCCGCGGATGAAGCGCGCTATCAGTTAGTTATCGAACCCTTTTTTGCCCTACTGCGCCACCAAATTCGTAGCCACCGTTTCTTTATTAACCAATCCATTCCGGATGTGGTCGAACAAATTCTGCGTGAACACAATTTTAAAGGCTGGGAGTTCGAATTTCATCTCGAAAAAGCCTACCCAAAACGCGAACAAATCAACCAAATTAATGAAAGCGACCGCCAATTTATCGAGCGCTTACTCAGTGAAGTGGGGATTTTTTATCGCTTTGGTTTACAAGATGATACCCAAACCGAAGTCCTGCATTTTACGGACAGCCAACGCGGTTATGTGTATGACAAAACGCTGCCATTAAATAGCCCCTCAGGGCTGAACGATAACCATGCCGACAGTGTTTGGAGGTTATCGTTACGTCATCAAGTGGTCGAAAACACTGTTTTTGCCAAAGACTATAACCACCGACTGGCGGAAGATACGTTGATTTCTGCGGTAGCGGACATGACTCGCGGTGATGGGGAAAAAATCAATTACGGCGATGTTTATCACTATAAAGGCCGCCACCTCACCCGTGGAGATAAAATTCGCCCTGAAACTGAAACCGCTAACTTCTGGGCAAGACTCGACCACGAACGCTTTTTAGCTCGTCAGACTTTACTACGCGGAGAAAGTAGCGCTGCAGACCTGACGCCATTATTAGTGCTAAGTATTCAAGATAACCCGCTCAGTTCGACGTTACCCAGCGTATTCAAATCACCAATTCTAATTACTCGCCTACGCTTTACCGCCAGCCGAGATAAAGCGCTAACTGTTCGCTTTGACGCGGTGCCTTACACCGAAGCACTGTGTTGGCGCCCTGCTCTAAAACCACGCCCTGTGATTGCCGGAACATTAATGGCGCGTGTCACCAGTGCAAAAGACCACGATATTTATGCCCACCAAAATGAACACGGCTTTTATTGGGTGAAATTCGATGCAGACAGAGATGAAAAAACCAAGGGCTATGAAAGTATGCCTGTGCGTTTGGCGAAACCTTACGCCGGCGATACGTATGGGATGCATTTCCCGCTGATCCAAGGGACAGAAGTCGCCATCGCCTTCCATGAGGGCGACCCAGACCGCCCTTACATCGCTCACGCGCTGCATGACTCTCGCCACCCCGACCACGTGACGGATAAAAATAACACCCGCAATGTGATCCGCACGCCTGCGAATAACAAACTGCGCATGGAAGATAAACGCGGGCAAGAGCATATTAAGCTCAGCACCGAATATGGCGGAAAAACCCAGTTAAACCTGGGGCATTTGGTGAATGCCGAACGCGAACAGCGTGGTGATGGTTTTGAGTTACGCACCGACAGCTGGGGCGCGATCCGTGCGGGTAAAGGGTTGTTTATTACCACCGATAAGCAGGATAAAGCCGGTGGGGATGTGTTGGCGATGGCACCTGCTATCTCATTATTAAAAGGCGCTAATAATCAATTAACCAACTGGGGGGAGATAACCAAACAGCATAAAAATGCACCACCAGAGCAAGATAGCTTAAAAGCACTCCAAGAAAATGCCGAAAACTTAGCCTCCCCAGCCGTTTTAATGCATGCCACTGATGGCATTGGGTTAGTCACTGAGCAGTCTATTTTATTGCAAAGTGCGCAAGCACATTACGCCCAAAGTATGGGTGAAATGCACATTGCCAGTGGTGAACACATCAGTATCAATGCAAGCCAAAAGATTTCATTACTTTCACAAAAAGAAGGGGTTCGTTTCGTCTCGGGTAATGGCCCTTTCGAAATAGAGTCACACGCCGATAAGCTTGATGCAATTGCACTTAAGGATATCACAGTGCAATCAACCCAAGGGCATATTCAGCTCACCGCAAAAAATGGCATAACTTTAGGTTGCGGCGGTGGCTATATCCGCATTGCTCCCGATGGACAAATCGAAATACACAGCCCAAGCCGTATCAGCCTAAAAGGCCAACACGTATGGGATGGTCCCCAAGGTCAAGATTTCCCATTACCTGACTTGCCACAGTCTGTTTGTAAAGAATGTTTGCAAGAAGCACTTAAAAATGTAACAGGAGTGGCATTCCGTGAATAATATACCAAATCGTGTATCCAACGAACTCGTTGGTGCTTGGCTAGAAAAACTACGAGCCATAAGTGCTCAAGCACAAAATACCCATATCGACATCATCATTGACCAAGCAGGCTTATCTCAGTCTTTTATTCCAGCATTAAAAATGCTAGGGGATGACATCAAATGGCTTTCCCTGTTCACTGGCATGCCTGAAGAGGTTTTTATTGAAGATTCCCCCCTACTTATTCGCTTTAAGTGGGATAACGGTATGCATGTTATTTATTTAACGGAGATTTTAGCCCACTACTACCATTCCTCTCGAATTTTGGTGGCTGTTTCACTATTACCTTTTGATTCTCTTGCTAAATTTCTACAGGCGCTGGTTGAAATTAAATGGGAAAACCGAACTGGCATTTTACGCTTCTATGACCCCCGTATTTTCCCTGAACTGATTAAGCACATTTTAAATGAGAATGAAGCCCGTTATTTCAGCCAACTTGCCTATATGTGGAATTGGATAGATAAAGATGGAGAAATGCGCTGGCTGGAAGGCACCTTTTTTATCGATGTTGAAAAGCAAACGCCTCCCACTCTGACACTTGATATCAATCAGCTCACCAAAATAGGCTGTATTAGTGATGCAGTGAGATTAATGTTTTTGTCTGATTTTGAAAATCCCCACTTAACTCGAGAAGAAAATTTTGATCTGCTCTATACCCTCACTTTACAAGCATATGAAAGTGATTTTATTGGTAATACCGATGATTATGTTCTTCAACATCTACCCGCATTCACCACTGCAACACCAAAGCAATAAGTTGAGTTTCATACCTTGAAGGCCGTGCCATTTATAAAGATGACCATTTCTGATTTAGCTGTAATTTACTTATGCAGTACCCTACTTATTTCTGGTTGCTCAAATAGCTTTAGAAACAGTAAAAACCAGCCCATGGCGGCAGGGCTGAGTGGCTATAACCACACCCTCGGCAGCATTACCTCATTTTCCGTTAATGGCTCACGTGTCAGTGTGGGGGGCGTGCAATGCTGTGTACTACTCCCCGCCAAATGGGCACCCGGTCTGCATGCCAGAGTAAAATGGGAAAGTTTGGATAAAAGCAAACTGTCCCCCATGCCGAAATTTAGCCAAGTCGAGGCTTATAAGCGTTGGGAAGCCGAACTTGACCAATACAGCACCCAGCATGAAGTCAGCGTGCCTATCCCTGAGTATGACAGTAAAACGGCCTGTGGCTTAGATGTCCATTTTTTACCCTGCAACCAAGTCAAAGTGACCACCTCTTGTTATAGCTACCTTGACCCTGAATATCCGATTCAAGAACCGATTAATATGAAGGAGCCTGCCGTATGCCCGAAATAACCTCACGCCCAATGGCGATTCACGGGGCTATCACTGCCACCCTTTGCACGCTGGTTTTACTGTTATCTGGCTGCTCCCTTGCGGCTAGCAAAAACCAGCCCATGGCGGCGGGGCTGAGTGGCTATAACCACACACTTGGCAGCATTACCTCTTTTTCAGTCAATGGCTCAAGAGTCAGTGTCGGGGGCGTGCAATGTTGCGTGCTGCTCCCCGCTAAATGGACGCCCGGCTTACATGCCAGAGTAAAATGGGAAAGTTTGGATAAAAGCAAACTGTCCCCCAT
>NZ_JBIXLP010000027.1:0-16981 GCF_053543535.1 Providencia sp. AGC89 | reverse complement strand
GTTCCCAGGCATACCAAAGCCAGCGTTGTTGTTTCTTATTAGCCACAAAAGACCACTGTTCATCGACTTCACAAAGGAGTTCAATGTGCAAATTATCAAGCGGTAAAGACGTTACCTGCTTCGGCGAGAGTTTTTTAAAGTACGAACAACCGCATTAATGCTGATATGAAGGGCCCTAGCAGTATCACGAATACCGGCATTATTCATCGTGAGGTCGATAATTTTATCTTTAGTTCCGGGTTGGCAAGCACGATATTTATAATCGAGTTGGAAGCTTCGGCAGCAATCTTGGCAACGATAACGTTGATGACCAGTGCTACCTAATCCATGTTTTTTCACTGGGAGCGTTTGTTGACAAAATGGGCACCTTACATCGACTTTAGCCATGAATATTCTCCGATAAATTACCCTATATTACAGGTTAATCACCGGATTGAATACATGACCCGTTTATGCAATTACCCACTATTGCATTTTTATTAGCGATTGCCTCAGGGATGTTGGATGGCTATGCCTTTTTCACAACGAAATCATTTGCGACGTTTCAGTCGGGCAATATCATCATGCTAGGTTATCAATTTGCTGAAAACGGTCTGGCTGCGGTGACGCCTTATGTTATTTCTATTTTCTCATTTGGTGCGGGAGCTATGTTACTGGCATTGATCCGTTATCGCTATAATACCGATGAGAAAACATGGACATTCACTTTACTGTCACTTGAAATAGCCCTTTTATTGCTGCTGATCGCGTATATTTTTTTATTCAATATCCAATCTAAGGGGTTTCATGCCGTTTGGGCTTTGTCTTTTATTGCAGGTATGCAGGGTAATGCATTCCACAAAATTAATGGCATGTTATACGGGAATATTGCAGTCACCTTAAATGTACAGCTAGGTTTTAGTTCTTTAGCAGAGTCTATCGCATTTAAAGGTAAAGCCAGAAAAAACGCATTGTATAAAAGTTATTGTTATTTTCTGACGCTCTTGGGTTTTGCTGGTGGGGCATTTCTCATGGTATTACTCGCTGATTATGCAAGGGAATATGCATTGTTTGCTACATTAATCCCGTTATGTTTGATATTTTTCTCTGGTCGCCAGTTTTCGAAAGAAAATAAACAGCTACCAATAGATTCGGATTGATGTGGGTGAAAGAGGCGGGGGAAGTCCCGCCTACTAAAATGTTATTATAAGTCGTGCTGGTGGTTGAGAGCTTCAACAGTTTTCTTGGCACCGTTATCACGTAGTGAAAGGTAGAATGCAGTCACCTTTTCAGTAAATAACGAATTATTAACCAGTTCTTCGGTAAACAAACTGTTAAGAGAAAGTAGTGTGCGAACACGGCTTTCATCATCAGTACTGTTTGCAACGAGCTCTGCCAACTTTACAGCCTGTGGGTCGCTGACTTGAATTTCTACGTCATGATCATCTTTTCCGCTGACATAACGCATCCATCCCGCAACAGCTAAGGCTAAATAATCAAATGATTGGCCGTTTTTCAGATGAATTTGGATAGAATCGAGTAAACGTTGAGATAATTTCAATGTTCCATCCATAGCGATTTGCCAAGTACGATGTTTCAACCCCGTATTTTTAAAACGTTCAATCAGGGCATTAGCATAGGGGGGTAAATCCACATTTTTGATGGATAACGTTGGTGCTTGCTCATTGACCATCAGGTGATAAGCTGCTTTTTCATAAGCACTATCCTGCATGCATTCATTAATATATTGGTAACCAGCCAAATAACCTAAATAAGCAAGGAATGAGTGGCTACCATTTAACATGCGCAGCTTCATTTCTTCAAATGGAACGACATCTGTGACTAACTGAGCGCCCGCTTTTTCCCACTCAGGGCGACCCGCGACAAAATTGTCTTCAATCACCCACTGGCGAAATGGCTCACAGGCAATGGCGACTTTGTCAACGACAGGGCCTAGTTGGGATTGAATTTTTTCTGCGGTGTCTGGTGTCATGGCAGGCACAATTCTATCCACCATGGTGGATGGAAAGGTGACATTGGCTTCAATCCAATTGGCCAATGCAATATCCTGTTTTGCAGCCATCGCTAAAATGACATTTTTCGTAATATGGCCATTTTCAGGCATATTGTCACAGGACATGACTGTAAATGGTGCAATACCCAGTGCCTTGCGGCGTTTTAAGGCTTCAACAATCAGACCCGGCAGTGATTTAGGGGTGTTTGGTGAGGCTAAATCATGCGCAATAGCGGGGTTCGCAAAATCAATCGAGCTTGTCGCGGGCACATAACAATAACCTTTTTCAGTAACCGTCATGGAAACGATGGCAATATTAGGGTCTAACATGCGATTGATAACGGCATCAATTCCGTGAATGGTTGGGTGTAATGCTTCTCTTACCACACCGACAGTACGGGTTTGCCAATTATCACCTTGCATTTCAACTACGTTATAAAGGCAGTCTTGAGCGAGTAAATCTTCAATTTGTTGTTCCCCACCGACTAAATTGACCTCACAAAAACCCCAATCACTCTGCTGCTCCGTAGCTAAAATATCCGCAAAGATGGCTTGGTGGGCGCGATGGAACGCGCCGAAACCTAAGTGAAGCATTTTTACCTTTACCTGCTCCCTATCATAGCTTGGTACTTTGATTGTGGCGGGTAATTGGTTTAGGTTATTGGTTGACAGTTGCATATTTCACTTTACCTTTTTGTTGTTCAGCCTCTTCAACCGCATCCAACGTGCTGGTTAAATCACGATCTTTCACTTCAGGCATGATAATGGCACTGATTAATGAAATGGCAGAGTAAATGATGATCATGATTGCAATTGGCCACCAGCTTCCTGTGATGCTACAGAAAATGCCTGCTAGAACTGGGCCTAAGCCAGAGGCAATTAAGCCACCAATTTCTTTGGCTACAGCCATACCAGTAAAACGGTTACGTGAGTTGAACATTTCAGCCATCGTAATATTTTCTAAGGCAAATAATCCGAGTACTGAACAGTTATGAACGATAATAATACAGATGGTAATTAAGCTAACGCTGTTCGCGCCATCGACGATGACAGATAACATCGGATAGGCGAGCAACATGGCAGATAAGCTAAGAATAATATAAGGAATACGACGACCAAATTTATCTGATATCAGACCAATTACAGGAATAGTTAGGAAACCGACAACGGAGCTGATCATGATTGCATCAGTTGGAATACTCTTATCAAACAATAGGCTTTGAACTAAATATCCTGCTAAGAAAGTTTGAATTAACCCAGAGTTACCTGCTTGGCCAAAACGAATGCCAGTCGCTAACCAAAATGCTTTAGATTTAAACATGGCAAAGAAACTTTCTTTCGGTGGTGCTTGTACTGCGACTTTGGCTTCTTGTTCTTCCGTATTTTGCACTTTCTCAAATACAGGGCTTTCTTTCAGATTCAGTCGTAACCATACTGCAAACAGCATTACCACGAAGCTTGCCAAGAAAGGTACACGCCAGCCCCAAGCCAGTAAGTCTGACTTATCTAACCAGAAGAACATAACAGCCCAAATAGCAGTTGCGCTTAATGTGCCACAGTTTGTTCCCAGACCTACTAATGAGGCCACAATACCACGATGGCCTTTTGGTGCATATTCTGCCAGCATGGTGCCTGCACCCGAAATTTCAGCGCCTGCCCCTAAGCCTTGAATAATTCGCAAGAGAACTAATAACAGCGGTGCGAGGATACCTACCTGTGCGTAGGTTGGTAATACCCCGATTAATGTAGTACACACCCCCATCATGGTGATGGTGATAAAGAGTACTTTTTTACGGCCGATTCGGTCGCCCATTTGA
The DNA here is from genome assembly GCF_053543535.1 of Providencia sp. AGC89. NCBI lineage: Bacteria > Pseudomonadati > Pseudomonadota > Gammaproteobacteria > Enterobacterales > Morganellaceae > Providencia > Providencia sp. AGC89. The sequence goes on along the minus strand of NZ_JBIXLP010000027.1, from coordinate 13,171 downwards.
CCAAAGAAAATCGCACCAACAATACGTGCGACATATCCGGCACCGTAAGTTCCCATAGCAAGAATTAATGCCATTGAAGCGGATTGTTCAGGGAAAAATATTTCATGGAAAACAAGTGCTGCGCCTAACGAGTAAAGCTGGAAATCCATAAACTCCAGAGCGGTTCCTAGCCAGCCTGAAACTGCAGCTTTGGTCAGATCGCCAGAGCTGCGTTCCACTTTCCCTGATGGGTCAATTGACTGAGTATTCATATTATTATCCTATTAATCACGTAGAGTAGTATCCAAAATCGGATTTAGTTTTTTTAATTAAATTAAAAGGTTAAAAGAATTTTACAGCAGGTCTTCTGGTCTTTTTCAAAGGTTAATATTGCCTCTTGCGCCTCAGTGAATGGGAACTGATGGGTTAAGATTTTTGTTGGGTCAATTTTTTTAGATTCTATCCAGCTAATTACTTCTTGGAATTTTTTGGCATTCAGACGCGAAGAAAATAATGAAATCTCTTTGCTGGTAATACTTTGCTGTGTAACGGCACTTGCTTCACTTGAAAAGCCCATAATAGAAACTCTTGCCGCGGGGGAAGCAATCAAGATGGCTTCTTGTAAGATAGCGGGATGGCAAGCTGCATCAAGTACTAACGTTGGACGGAGCCCCAGTGCTTTGAGTTGCTCCGGCAGTGGGGTTTGTGAATTATCAATGATAATATCAGCACCACAATCTTTTGCTCTTGCTAAACGTTCAGTCACGCGGTCAACCACAATTAAGGTTTTGACCTGATAAACTCCTTTAAGAACCTGTGCGCAGGTTAACCCAATCGTACCCGCACCATAGACTAATGCGACATCATCTTGAGTTGGGTGAACATGCGAAGTCACGTTGGCGGCAATAGAGTATGGTTCAACGGTAACGGCACATTCATCGCTGATTGAATCGGGAATGGTATAAGCGTTTGCCGCAGGGACATTAACATATTCAGTGAACCCGCCATCAGTATGAACGCCTAATACTTCTAGTGTCTCGCAAACATTTGGTTTACCAATTGAACATGGGTAGCAATGACCACAACTGAGAACAGGGTCGATAGAGACTCGTTCACCAATGCGTTTACTGTCTACGCTGGAACCGACTTTTTCAATGACACCGAAAAATTCATGGCCAATCACGCGTGGATATTTTGCAAATGGGTTATGGCCACGGTAGATATGGCTGTCAGAACCACAAATACCGGCTAAGCGAACTTTTATTTGTACTTGATTTTCAGTTGGCTCAGGAACTGAACGCTCTTCAATCAATAATGTATTAGGTTCTTTAATTACTACCGATTTTACAGCTTTCATATTTGACTCCGAATAAAATAAAAATTACCAGTTCCACAACGTGCCGTCTTCGAGACGAGCAACTGGAAGATAAGCTGGGTTGTACGGGTATTTCGCTGCCAGTTTTTCATCAAAATCGATACCTAAACCGGGCTTATCACTTGGGTGCATATAACCATCATTGAACGTCCAGTTGGTCGTAAATACGGATAACATTTCTTCGGAGTAGCCCATAAACTCTTGAACGCCGAAATTTGGTACCCATAGATCAAAGTGTAAGGCGGCAGCATGGCAAATTGGGGATAGGTCAGATGGACCATGAGAACCTGTTCTGACTTGGTAAAGAGAAGCGAAATCTGCAATCCGGCGCATACCCGTGATCCCTCCAGCATGCGTGATTGTGGTGCGGATATAATCGATGAGTTGCTCTTCAATCAATTGTTTACAATCCCAAATGCTATTAAAAACTTCACCTACAGCGATTGGGGTGACGGTATGTTGACGAATTAATCTAAAACAAGCTTGGTTTTCCGCTGGTGTTGGGTCTTCCATCCAAAATAATCGATAATCTTCAATACTTTTACCGAAGCGAGCTGCTTCAATAGGGGTCAAGCGATGGTGCATATCGTGTAAAAGGTGTTCATTGAAGCCATATTTGTCGCGTACGGCTTCAAACAGTTTGGGCATAAAATCGAGGTATTTTTCGGTTGACCAAAATTGCTCTTCAGGGTGATGGCCTTTTGTGGCAGGTTCATAAGCAAGGTTTTTTCCTTTGCTCTGCCCATAGGTGGTTGCCATTCCTGGTATGCCGCACTGCACACGGATCGCTTTAAAACCTTTTTCTTTATATTTCGCGTAGTTATCTAGTGTTTCGGCAATATCGGTGCCTGTTGTGTGGCAATAAACCATCACCCCTTCACGAGAAGCTCCACCGAGTAATTGATAAACTGGAAGGTTGGCAATTTTGCCTTTAATATCCCACAGTGCCATATCAATCGCAGAAATGGCGGACATCGTAACTGGGCCTCTGCGCCAATAGGCTCCCTTATAGAAGAATTGATAAATATCTTCGATTTTATGTGGGTCACGGCCTATCAACTGAGGACAGAGGTGATCTTGAAGATAGGATGCCACTGAGAGTTCTCTCCCGTTAAGGGTGGCATCACCGAGTCCATATATGCCTTCATCAGTAGTAATTTTTAATGTGACAAAATTACGACCGGGGCTACATACAAAGACTTCTGCTTTTATGATTTTCATTTTGGCCTAAATCCCTATTACTTGTTAACCAACTGATCAACCAAATTACCCCTTCACACTCAAACTGGTTTATTTATTGGTTAACCAAATTTTCTTTTTTTCACTCTATCAATCGATAAATTAAAAAACAATGACTAAAAAGACGACAATAAGTGAATCTGATCACAAATTGGTTAACTAATTTTGCAGAAATAGTGGATAAATTGGTTGACCATTGTGGTGAGGGACGATAATCTACAATGGAAGAACTAAATTTAATTCGACAACGCGTTGTACATATATATGAAAACTCAATACCGCTCGTACCAATACCTAGGTCAGCAGTTAAAAGAGCTCATTGCATCTGGTGAATATCCGATAGGAAGTCGTTTAATGCCAGAGCGTGAGATCGCTAAAAAATATGATGTTAGTCGCTCATTGGTACGTGAAGCACTCATCATGTTGGAAATTGAAAAATTGGTTTCTATCAAGAAAGGTTCTGGTGTTTATGTCATCAATCACCCAGACCTATTAATTGATGAAGTCAAAAGCTTAGACCATGGCCCTTTTGAAATACTGCAAGCGCGCCAAGTGATTGAAAGTGCGATAGCAGCATGTGCTGCTTTATCAGCAACAAAAGCCGATATTCAAGAGATCCGCGCATTATTAGAAGATGAGCGAATCAAAGTCGCAAATAATGAAAGTGACGATGCTAATGATCATAAGTTCCACGTGTTAATTGCTCGCGCAAGCAAGAATGACATGATGGCGAAGATTATTGATGATATCTGGGCTGTGCGGTTACAAAGCCCTATGTGGGATAAGCTACATGAGCATATCGACAATACGACTTACCGGAAGAAGTGGTTGATTGATCATGAAAATATTTTAAATGCACTACAAAAACGTGATCCTGAATTGGCTAAAAAAGAGATGTGGCAGCATTTAGAAAATGTCAAAAATACGCTAATGCAGCTTTCTGATTTTGATGACCCCAATTTTGATGGTTACTTATTTGAAACAATTCCTTATCAGACTATTTTTGAATAATCGCAGGAGAAGTACTCATGGAGCATACGTGGCGTTGGTACGGTCCTAATGACCCTGTTTCTTTAAGTGATGCTAGGCAAGCAGAGGTGACGGGAATCGTCTCTGCGCTCCATCATATTCCTAACGGTGAAGTTTGGAGTGTTGAGGAGATTTTAAAGCGTAAATCTATCATTGAAGATGCTGGGTTAGTTTGGTCTGTCGTGGAAAGTATTCCTATTCACGAAGATATTAAAACTCAACAAGGTAATTTTGATTTCTATATTCAAAATTACCAGCAAAGTATCCGTAATTTAGCATCCTGTGGTATTAAGACCATTTGCTATAATTTTATGCCAATTCTAGATTGGACGCGTACTGACCTTGCTTATACGCTACCTGATGGCTCCAAAGCGTTACGGTTCGACAATATTGCCTTTGCTGCGTTTGAAATTCATATTTTAAAACGTAAAAATGCGGCGGCGAGTTATTCAGAACAAGAAGTTAAAGAAGCGGCTGAGTATTATGCCAATATGTCATCTGATGATATCGAAAACCTGATTAAAACCATCATTGCAGGGTTACCGGGCGCAGAAGAAGGTTATACATTAGACCAATTCCGTGAGCGCTTGGCGCTGTATAATAATATTGATGAAAATCAGTTACGTGAGAACTTACGTTATTTCTTGCAGAAAATCGTTCCTGTGTGTGAAGAAGAAAATGTGGTTTTAGCTATTCACCCTGATGACCCTCCACGCCCAATTTTAGGCCTACCACGTATTGTTTCTACCATTGAAGATATGCGGTTTATTAAGCAAAGCTGCGATAGCATTCATAATGGGTTTACTATGTGCACAGGTTCTTATGGTGTGCGAGCCGATAACGACCTAGTAAAAATGATTAATGAATTTGGTGATCGTATTCATTTCACACATTTACGTTCAACGGTGAGAGAAAACAACCCAAATACTTTCCATGAAGGAAATCATATTGCAGGCGATGTCGATATGTTTGAAGTGGTCAAAGCCATTTTAGCGGTTGAACAAAAACGCCATGCTGCGGGGCTTGCACCAATTCCAATGAGACCAGATCATGGTCACCAAATTTTGGATGATTTGAAGAAAGTGACTAACCCGGGTTATTCCGCCATAGGGCGTCTAAAAGGTCTAGCGGAGGTTAGAGGTTTAGAGCTAGCAATTAAACGTATGTATTACCCTGAGTTACTGAAAATCTAAAGACTAACTGGTTATTAATGATATTTGCTTTTTATTTGGTATTTTGATTGTACCAAAGGGGCTGTTATACCTCTAAGGAAGCAAAATTGTTATTTTATTAATACGCGACCGAATAGTATTTGGTCGCGTATTTATTGACCATAAGTGCTTTTTATATTTATCTTTATCTAAAAGATACAATAGATATTAATTATATTTATGTTTTTATTTCGTTCTGATTGAACAACAGCAATAAAAAAACATCTTGAAATAAGGACAAAATACCAATTTCTGTTGCAAATAGAAGGCTGTTTACATCATAAGCTTGCAGTTATAAACACTCCAAACCACAACTCCAGAATTTTTATCCTAGAGATAACAATTTATTTATATCAAATAAAACAACCATCATCCTGATTTACATTTACCTTGATCTACTACGGGGTTATATCATAGATAATTCGAGGGCCAGAGTAGCCTCAACGCTACTTTTGTTTTATCCTGAGTATTAGAGCACCGCTTTCGCGGATATAAAATATGATGAGCAAAGACGCTTCGGGAAAATGGTCAGCCATTTCTCGGGGATTGTCGTTATAAAAAAATAGAAAAGAGAGAACGCAATGGGTATTCGTATCGTTCCTAAAGAAGAGTTAGGGCAAGAAAGATTGAAAGAAAAAGGAATTGGTTTTATTCCTCCGGTTCTATTTCCTAACCTAAAAAGTTTATATCAACGCCGTGCTGAGCGGTTGAAAGAACTCGGTATTGGTGAGCATCCCTTTGCAGATTATCTGAATTTTGCAGCTGAAGTTGCTACTGCACAACATAATGCACAACATGATAATCCATTAGACGTGGATATGGCGCCTATTCTTGAGCGTTCAATTAATACAAACAACTCCCCCTTAGATGCAAAAACCTTCCCACGTACAACACATTGGCACAAATTATTGACCGCTATTATCGCTGAGTTAATGCCAATTGTCCCTGAATCAGTTCGCCCAGCATTAGAAAACTTAGATAAAGCATCCGAAACTGAATTAGAGGCAATGGCGACCGCGTTATTAAATGAGGAGTTTGAGAAAGTCCCTGCGGAAAAATCCATGTTTATTTGGGCTGCTCTATCTGTGTATTGGGCGCAAATGGCTGCAAATATCCCCGGTAAAGCGCGTGCGGAACATGGTGACCACCGTCATTTCTGCCCAGTATGCAATAGCATGCCTGTATCAAGCATTGTACAAATTGGGACTTCGCAGGGGCTGCGTTATTTACACTGTAATTTATGTGAAACCGAATGGCACATGGTGCGTGTGAAATGCAGCAATTGTGAGCAAACAGGCCAACTGAATTATTGGTCACTGGATGACGAAAACGCAGCCATTAAAGCGGAAAGTTGTGGTGATTGTGGAAGTTATCTGAAGATCCTTTACCAAGAGAAAGAAGCTAAAGTCGAAGCAGTTGCTGATGATTTAGCATCAATTATTTTGGATGCACGTATGGAAGAAGAAGGTTTTGCACGTAGCAGTATTAACCCGTTCTTATTCCCTGGTGAAAAATAAGCGGTAACAAACAGAGAATCGTAACTATGGCTGAATCAAATTCTGTTTTATATCGCCAACTTCCTGCAATCGATAAATTATTGCAGCTTGATGAAGTACAAGTATTGGTCGAGCAATCAGGATTGCATTGGGTAACAGCATGCTTACGTGAAATGCAAGAACAAGCCCGAACTTGTATTTCACAGTTTGGAAAATTACCTGCTTGGCACGATGATTGGCTAAAAGAACTATCCGTCCGCCACCAAACATTAGGGCAAAGTGCGTTAAAAAGCGTCTTTAATCTAACGGGGACGGTACTGCATACCAATTTAGGTCGAGCAGTAATGCCAACCTCGGCGATTAATGCAGTTAGCCAAGTGATGAATTCGCCAGTTACATTAGAATATTCTCTTGATGGCGCCATGCGTGGTCACAGAGACCGCGCGATTGCGGATTTACTCTGTGAATTAACAGGGGCAGAGGATGCATGCATTGTTAATAATAACGCAGCGGCAGTTTTGTTATTATTGGCAACAGTCGCGAATGGTCAGCAAGTCATTGTTTCTCGTGGTGAACTCGTCGAGATTGGCGGGGCTTTTCGCGTACCAGATGTGATGGCACAGGCCGGTTGCCAACTGGTTGAGGTGGGCACAACAAACCGTACTCACTTACGTGATTATGAAAATGCAATTAATGAGCAAACTGCATTGTTAATGAAGGTGCATACCAGTAACTATAGCATCGAAGGGTTTACTGCTGAGGTAGAGGGAGATGAATTAGCGGAACTGGGCAAAAAATACCAGTTACCGACGGCGATTGACTTAGGCAGTGGCTCCATGATTGATATGACAACCTTGGGGTTACCCGCTGAGCCAATGCCTCAAACCTATCTTGCTCAAGGTGTTGATTTAGTTTCTATTTCCGGTGATAAGCTTCTTGGTGGGCCACAAGCAGGGATTATCTTAGGGAAGAAAAAATGGATTGAGGCAATCCAAAAGCACCCGTTAAAACGCGCACTGCGCGTTGATAAAATGGTGTTAGCTGCGCTTGAAGCTACCCTAAAACTCTATTTAACCCCTGAAAAACTAGTTACTGAGTTACCGACCGTGCGATGGCTAACCCGTGAGCCAGAAGTGATCCAAAGGAGCGCAGAAAATATCTTAGTAGCACTGCAAGCTTTTTACGGTGACAAGTTTATTGTGGAAGTTGAGTCTTGCTTATCGCAAATAGGAAGCGGCTCGCTACCTATTGACCGGTTACCGAGTTTTGCGGTGACTTTTGCACCATTAGATGGAAAAGGCAGTACGCTGGAACAACTTGCCTCCCAATGGCGGCGGCTACCTCAACCCGTTATTGGTCGTATGAAAGAAGGCAAGCTGTGGCTTGACCTGCGTTGTCTTGATGATGAACATGCTTTATTACAGGTTTTACTTTCATGATTTTTGCGACAGCTGGCCATGTTGACCATGGTAAAACATCATTAATTCAATTGATTACAGGTATAAATACATCTCACCTTCCCGAAGAAAAAAAACGCGGGATGACGATTGACCTCGGTTATGCCTATTGGCCGCAACAGGATGGTAGTGCAATTGGCTTTATTGATGTGCCAGGGCATGAAAAATTCTTAGCGAACATGCTAGCTGGGGTTGGCGGCATTAACCATGCTCTACTGGTTGTGGCATGTGATGATGGTGTAATGGCTCAAACACTTGAGCATCTATCCATTTTAAGGCTCGCTGGCTGCCAAGATATCACGTTAATCCTTACCAAGGCTGACCGAGTTGACCATTCACGTATTGAACAAGTGATACAACAAGCTAAATCAGAGCTAGCACGGCAAGGTTGGCCTGACGCTAAATTATTTATCACCTCTAGCGAAGATGGGCGTGGTGTTGAATCACTACGTTTATATCTACAACAGTTACATCAACTCAATGGCGCTCATGAAAATTTGCAGCGCCGTTTTCGTTTAGCCATTGACCGAGTTTTCCATGTAAAAGGGGCTGGGATTGTGGTGACGGGAACTGCGTTAGCAGGGAAAATACAAGTCGGGGACTCACTATGGGTTACTGGTGCAGATAAACCGGTTAGAGTCAGAGGGGTCCATCGGCAAAATCAATCCTCAGACTGTGCGCAAGCGGGTGACCGTGTGGCATTGAACCTATCCGGTGATATTGCGAAAGAAGACATCACTCGAGGTGATTGGCTGTTGTCTCAGCAACCGGCCTTTATTGCAAACCGTGTGATTGTTGAGCTGGAATGTGACGCATTAATTAAGCATTGGCAACCTGTACATCTTTATCATGGAGCAAGTCACATTACCGGACGCGTATCTTTATTAGTGGAGCAAGGGGAAACCCCCATTCTTGCCGAGTTAATTTTAGATACTCCATTATGGTTAGTGGATAATGACCGGCTGATTATCCGTGATATAAGTGCTCGCCAGACATTAGGCGGGGCACGTGTGATCCGTTTAGTCTCCCCGCGTCGTGGCAAAAGGCTTCCCGAGTTTTTAGATTGGTTATCAAAGCTGTGTAAAGAGCACGATGAGCTTGCGCATTTTAAGTTACAACTTCCTCAGGGGGAGCTTAATTTACAGGAATACAGCTGGGCGCGGCAATTAACCCATGAAGCGGTAGAAAGCTTATTGGTGCAAACAGATGCAGAGCGTGTCGGTAACAATGTACTGTCAGCATTTAAAGCCCAAGTGGCTAAAGAGCGTTTAGTACAGACCCTTGAGAAATTTAACCAAGTCCATAGTGACCAAATCGGGGTTGGGAAAGCCCGATTAAAACGCATGGCGCTCCCTTCTATGAGTGAAGCGTTAGTGTTTAAGCTGATTAATGACCTTATTGATGAAAAGGTCATTAAGCAAACGCGCGGTTGGTTACATATGCCTCAGCATGGGTTGGTTTTCGACGCTGAGCAACAATTAATTTGGCAGCAGATTTACCCGTTATTTTCTCGTAATGAGGCTTGGTGGGTACGTGATCTCGCATTAGAAAGTGGCTATGAGGAAGAGACAATGCGGCGCGTACTTAAAAAAGCCGCACAAATGGGGTTAGTTATCGCGATTGTGCGTGACCGTTATTACAGCAATGAGCAAATTAGCTATTTTGCTGCGAAGATCCATCGTTATTGCTTAGAAAATGAAGTGATTTTTGCGGCGGATTTTCGTAATCAATTGGGCATTGGTCGAAAACTTGCGATTCAAATTCTTGAGTTTTTTGATAAAAGCGGTTTTACTCGTCGTAAAGGCGATGGGCACTATTTGCGTGATAAAGGGATTTTCGTTGAATAAACTGAGTGTTTTAGTCCGTTATAGTAGTGCTTCATAGCAAACCTTCAATATTAACCTTGTGGTAAAACCGATGAAGAAAAAGTTATTTGCAGGCTTTTATCTGGCATTAATTTTTATTGGCTCACTTTTTTTAGTGTTTGAAAAAGGGAGTGTGATTTATCCTGCGCTGATTTCAATCAGTGTATATGCTGCCTTATTTGGTGTTTTAATGGTGCTTACAGCTCGCTGGTTATTTTCAGTGGTTATTACCAGTACCTTGTTTATTATCATTAAATTTTTAAACCAGTTAAAAGTTCATTACTACAAAGAACAACTTTTCTTCACCGATATTAACATCATGACCGATACCTCCAATATGGGCACCTTGGGCCATTATTGGTTAGCGGGTGTTGCCTTGGTCGCCTTGGTTATTTTGCTAGTGGTTAATGGTGTTATCAGTTGGCGCCTAGTGTCATCATCTAAATCATTAACTTCACGTATTGTTGGGCTGATCTTAGTTGTTGCGGGTTATTTTGGGGCGAGTTTTACAAGCGACCATTATTATGATCGATGGTCTCAAACTTTACCTAAGGGCCGTGGGACAGTCACAAATATTATCATGTCTGCAAAAAACTCGAGTTATCAATCACCGCAATTTGCAGGTTCTGCGGATTATTTCATCGAGAAAGCGGCAACGGTAACGTTAGAAAATACAACGCCTTCAGAAAAGCCAGATATTGTTTTATTACTTCAAGAATCAACGGTTAACCCAAATATTTATGATTTACCTGCTGGGACAAAACTTCCTGAATTATTCATGTTCCAGCGAGATGAGGGTGTTGCTGCATCTAGCCAAATGCGGGTTCAGACTTTTGGCGGTGGTACTTGGTTATCAGAGTTCTCAGCGCTCACAGGTTTAAATAGTGATGATTTTGGTGCACAAAAAAGCGGTGTTTTTTATTTTATTGTCGATAACTTAAAAAATAGCCTATTCAAAGAAATGAAAGCCAATGGCTATTATACAGTTGTCTTAACACCGTTTAATAAAGGGGCTTACCATTCAGGTCATGCTTATGAAACCCTCGGTGTCGATAGAATTATCCAGCCACAAGAACTCGGTTATCCAGGTAAATTACAAGATAATCTATGGACAATCAGCACGGAAGATATGCTGAAATATGTCAAAGAAATTTTAGCAAAAGAAACGGACAAACCTGTTTTTATTTTCTCTTTAACAATGTATGAGCATGGGCCTTATAAAGAGAGCCACAGTGATGATTACGGGATAAAAGACAAAATTAAACAGGCAGATGCTGCCGGTGAATTTAGCCACTATATGGAGAAAATTATTGCCTCAGATGCATCAATCCGTGACTTTGCTAGCTTTATTGAAAAGCGAGACCGCCCACTAATGTTCTTGTATTTTGGTGATCACCAGCCGGGTATTAGTTTAAATCAATATAATTCCCCTCTGTCGTCACCAGCTTACCTGACTCAATTTACGTTACGTGATAATTTGAAATCAGGGACACACATTGAAATAGGCCCATTAACCGATATTTCCTTCTTAGGGGGTATCCTATTGGAGCGCGCAAATTTAAAGGTTTCGCCATTCTATGAGGCTAATATTAAGATGCGCCATCTTTGTGAGGGTAAATTGAATGATTGCGAAGACCAGAAGCTACTAGATAGCTATCGTAATTATATTTACCGCACTTTAAAATCCGCAGATAAAGTAGATAACAACTAAATATCAGTAAGTTGTGGCAGGTATCTAACCATACCTGCTACTGATTTTATCTTTATATCGTCTACCTTTCTTCCTATCTAACCTTAACGTTTCTTTAAAAGGAAAATTTTTTATTTATTATTCGGTTAGCGATAAAACCATTTTTGACTTTTTGTGTCTTATATTCAGGTCAGTTTATTTAAATGACCAAAACGCTCAATTAGAGCTTGGAAATGGTTTAATGCTAGAAGATGGTGAATATGAAATACTTGGTCACGGGAAGTGCAGGCTTTATTGGTTTTAGGCTATGTCAGCGTTTATTAGAAAGTGGGCATGAGGTCGTCGGTATTGATAACCTTAATGCTTACTATGATCAGGGCCTTAAACAATCCCGCTTACATTTATTAGAACAATTTCCGCTATTTCGTTTTCTTCACCTTGACCTAACCGATCGCGAAACCATCAGGGTATTGTGTACCCAAGAGCAATTCGATAGGGTTATTCACCTTGCGGCACAAGCGGGGGTTCGTTATTCGTTGGAAAACCCATTTGCTTATGCAGATAGCAATTTAACGGGTCACCTAGCTATTTTAGAAGGTTGCCGCCAAGCCAAAGTAAAACACCTTGTGTATGCTTCTTCTAGCTCCGTGTATGGCGTGACAGATAAGGCCCCATTTACTACCGATATGCCAACCGATCATCCAATCTCATTGTATGCAGCAACGAAGAAAGCCAATGAATTGATGGCGCACTCCTACTCACATCTATACCAGTTGCCTACAACAGGGCTGCGCTTCTTTACCGTTTATGGCCCTTGGGGCCGGCCAGATATGGCCTTATTTAAATTTACTAAAGCTATTTTGGCGGGGGAGCCCATTGATGTCTATAATAACGGCAATCTCAGCCGTGATTTCACTTTTGTTGATGATATTGTCGAAGGTGTGATCCGTATTTCGGATATAATTCCACAAGCAGACCCGCACAATAACGGTGCCTCACCGGCAGAAAGTAGTGCGCCATACCGTATTTATAATATTGGTAATGGGCAGCCCGTTAAATTGATTGAGTTTATTTCAGCGTTGGAAAAAGCGCTCGGTAAAGAGGCCATTAAAAACTTCTTACCTATGCAAGCAGGGGACGTCTACACAACTTGGGCAGACACTGAAGACCTATTTAATGTGACAGGTTATCGTCCACAAGTGTCTATTGAGCAGGGTGTTCAGGCCTTTGTTGATTGGTATCGTTCTTATTACCATCAATAAAATAATACATCCGTAGCAGAAATTGAGAGGCAAGTTTGAAAATAGCAATCGCAGGGACCGGCTACGTCGGCCTATCTAACGCCATGTTACTGTCACAAAATCACGAAGTGGTTGCAGTCGATATCATCCCTGAAAAAGTGGCAATGCTAAACAATCATCAATCACCGATTGTTGACGCTGAAATTGAGCAATTCTTAACGGAGAAAACGCTCAATTTCCGTGCCACAGAAGATAAAAACGAAGCCTATACGGGCGCGCAGTATGTGATAGTGGCGACGCCAACAGACTACGACCCAAAAACCAATTACTTCAATACTCAATCGGTTGAATCTGTTATTCATGACGTGAATAACATTAACCCCGCAGCGACGATTATTGTGAAATCCACCATTCCTGTGGGCTTTACTGAGCGTTTACGTGAAGAGTTTGGTTACACCAACGTGATTTTCTCCCCTGAATTTTTACGTGAAGGCCGTGCTCTGTGGGATAACTTACACCCTTCCCGCATTGTGGTCGGGGAGCGTTCTGAGCGTGCAAAGGTTTTTGCTGATTTACTGCTAGAAGGTGC
>NZ_JBIXLP010000026.1:0-36288 GCF_053543535.1 Providencia sp. AGC89 | reverse complement strand
GTTCCCAGGCATACCAAAGCCAGCGTTGTTGTTTCTTATTAGCCACAAAAGACCACTGTTCATCGACTTCACAAAGGAGTTCAATGTGCAAATTATCAAGCGGTAAAGACGTTACCTGCTTCGGCGAGAGTTTTTTAAAGTACGAACAACCGCATTAATGCTGATATGAAGGGCCCTAGCAGTATCACGAATACCGGCATTATTCATCGTGAGGTCGATAATTTTATCTTTAGTTCCGGGTTGGCAAGCACGATATTTATAATCGAGTTGGAAGCTTCGGCAGCAATCTTGGCAACGATAACGTTGATGACCAGTGCTACCTAATCCATGTTTTTTCACTGGGAGCGTTTGTTGACAAAATGGGCACCTTACATCGACTTTAGCCATGAATATTCTCCGATAAATTACCCTATATTACAGGTTAATCACCGGATTGAATACATGACCCTAATTCGGATATATTTGCTAATGAGACCTCTCTTCAAATAAATAATGCCAGAAATGAAGCAGGTGCTTTAGATATTGGTATTCGAGGTCTACAAGGTAATGGCCGAGTGCCTATTATTATCGATGGTAGTTTGCAATCGACGAATACATGGCGAGGTTATCAAGGTAGCACCGATAGAACCTATATTGATATGGATTTGGTTGATACCATAGAGATCGAAAAAGGAGCATCGATGAGTAAATTCTCCGGCGGTGCTATCGGTGGAACAGTTAAATTAAAAACGTTATCTGCTAATAGTATTATCCCCCAAGGAGAGCAGTTCGGGTTTTTATTTAAAGGAAATATTTATAACAATAACCGACGGCCTTCTATAGCATCAGAGGAAGGGCGGGAGTCAGAGTATCGGTTATCTAATGGTGTTAAAAATAGTCATTTTAATAATGGTTCCATAACCACTGGTATTGCCTATAGAAATGATAAGTTTGACGTGTTAATTGCGCATAGTGACAGAAAACAAGGCAATTTTTTTGCAGGGAAAAATGGTTATCATAAATATTCATCCACAGATGCACCGATAAAACCCGGGCAAGAAGTGGTTAATACGAGTTATGAAAGTCAGTCAACATTATTAAAGACGAATATTTATCTTAACCCATATTCTAGTATTGAATTAAATTATCGTCGCCACGAACAGCAAGCTGGTGAAGTTTTAGCTGCTTATTGGTATCAGTATGATAATAAAATGCCACAGTGGTCGTTAGGAACCGCAAATATAGATACCGCGTCATTAAACTACTCGTATAAACCTGATTCTTTATGGGTTGATATGAATTTAGGAGTATGGTGGACGAAAGGTAAGTTTAAGCAACGTAATGGTACATCGGATAATGTAAATGCTCATTATGGTGATCAATATAAACACCGTTATACCGATGAGCGGCTTGGATTTAATTTAGAAAATACTTCCGAGCTTGCCGCGTATCCCATCGGGATTACATATGGTGTGGAATATATGCAGCAGAAATCAAAGCCACTTAGTAAGACTTATCAGCCGATATGGACACCCGATGGAACACTAGAGGGGGACGAACTGACGCCGGTAACACGTAATGCGAAAGGTATTAATACATCCGCATTTACTAACGTTGAGTACCAAGGTGATTGGGTCACGGCGCTGGCGGGTTGGCGCATCCACTCGTTTGATGTTGATGACCATGTTCAAGGGAAAAGCCTTCATTACGGGCCAAAGAATGATTTATTCGGTGAATTGCGTTTTCATATGACGAATGAATTGGATATTTATACTAAATATTCAGATAGTTATAGAGAACCTAGTTTATTTGAAACAACGGCATCCGGTCAGACTTACTCTTATAGCCCTAACTCCCCACTAAAACCTGAGCATGCCAAGTCGTTTGAGGTTGGCATGAACCTTGAAAAAAATAACTTGATTGCCGATGAAGATGTTGCCGAGTTGCGGGTGGCGTATTTTAATAATGATATCAAAGATTATCTTTCACAAGGTGTGAACCCTAAATTGGAGGATTGGTCATCACCTTACGTCATAACCAAAAACTATGACAGGTTTAAGCTTTCAGGTTATGAGGTTGAATTAAAATACAATTCAAATTATGCATTTGGTTCCGTTGATGCCACTTTTTATAACAATGCAGAACTTTGCTCTCGGGATGAAATGGCGCTAGGGAGTTTACCATCTGCTTGTAATTCGGTTGGTTTTGCATGGGGGTTATCACCTTCACGTATTCCACCCAAGAAAGTTGTCACCGGAATTGTTGGGGTAAAAATGTTTGATCAAAAATTACAAACAGGTTTACGTGTACGTTATAACTCTGGGAAAGATTACCCACAAGAATGGCTAGCTGGAACAGCTGCAGCACCTGTTACCAAGCTGTATTCCACGACAACATTTGATTTGTTAGGTAAATACTCTATTCAGAAAAATATCCATGTGAATTTTAATATTGATAACTTGACGAATCGTTATGCATTTGACCCAGGAACCGTTATTTATATGCCAATTCCAGGAAGAACCTTCAGGCTTGGGTTAGAAGCGACTTTTTAAATTGCAATCAATTTAGTTGTCTCTGAGCCAGTAGATTCAGAGACAACATTAATATATTTATTTACTTGTAAATTGCTTGTATGCACTCATGGTCTCTGCTGCGTACATTGCAGAAGGCCCACCCCCCATAAAAATGGCCACACCGAGTGCTTCTGCTAACTCTTGTTCGGTAACACCTAAATCAACCAGTATTTTGGTGTGAAAACCAATACAGCCATCACAACGATTTGCCACAGCAATACCGATAGCAATCAATTCCTTTGTTTTTTTATCTAATGCACCATCTTGGCTACCTGAACTAACTAGGTTAGAAAAATTTTTCATCACATCAGGAATATGCTTAGCGAGTTCAGGCAAATTTTGGCTGATATGAGTTGTTATTTGTTTGAAGTCTGACATTTCTTCCTCACTATATTTATGTTATTTATATTATATAATTTAATATAATGTAATCATGTAAATGATCAACCGGTATTTGCGTGAAATATAAACAATGAATTAAAATATGTTAAATTTAGCTTATGTTGGGTTTTTGGGTTTGGTGGTGAGTTTAAGGCGTATAGAAAAGTGTTCTGGAATTTTAGGTAAAAAAAAACCTCCAAACATTAAGGAGGGAAAATAAATATAAAGCGAGCCTATTGGTATACCACTAATTATGTATAAACCATACCCGACCAGTAAAATAATTTTGTAAAAAAATAAATAAGCCGCTGAGTTGTAAAATAATGTTTATTAATTCATGTAGATAGCTATTTTTTAACGGAATTAATTAACCATTGTAAATAATTATCTTCGACTTGGCTTGGGTCAAGACGAATAAGTTCTGGTGTTTCGTATGGGTGAATTTCTTTTATTGCATTAAATAAACTGAGCTGATTATCGTGTGTTGTCTTAATCAAAAGCAAAATTTCTTTATCTTGTGTAATGTTACCTTGCCAAAGATATATAGATACCACTTCTGGTAATAGTGAAACACAGGCTGCAAGGCGATTCGCTAAAATATGTTGTGCAATTTTAATTGCACTTTCATGGCTATTCGTTGTACATAGCACAATGCAAGGTTGATGATTACTAGTGGTATAAGTGTTCATGGTAGACATTTAATTTCCTTATCAGTCATATTTAGAAATGAAACTACTATTAATGTTAGATTAAATATTCACACTGTGTATGGAAACAAGGCATAATATTTATAGTTATTTCTAATTGGAATTATTAGGTTAGGTAACAATACTTTTAATAAAGAGAGTCATATTGGTTTAATTCGGTTATCTGGTTTGTTTTTAAGCTGTGTAAGTATTATTACTGTTCATTTTGGTTTTTTTTTAATCAATTGTGCGTGGTGTGGTATTTTTATCCACTCAAAAAAAATAACACTATTTACTATTTTTATTTTATTAATTCGATTCAGCCTGCAAAAATAGAGGAAAAAACATAAATAAAATTGAAATTTTAGTATATTAGGTAATATCGAAATAATTTACTGATTACAATGAATAGTTAACTGTATTGACATCATCAAATGTGAGAATTATTAATTCGCTGTATAGGTTCACTCTTTAAAATAAGAGTGTGGCCCTCTATTTTTTTAAAAAATGAGTCAATATAACCTTATAATTATATATTACTTATTGTTACAAAATAGTCTGGCTATTTTTAATAGAACCAAGCTACTCACTGATAATGATCAAAGTTTTTGAGCTGTATTGTTAACATAATGATAAAAATCAGAATATATAACTGAAATTAATCTGTATTTCCATCTTTATACGTACATGGATAACCTTATGAATAAGTTAACACCTTTAAAGCCTGTACCGACCTTAATCGCAGTTGCCATTACGCTAATAATTTGGTTCTTGATCCCTGTACCTGAAGGGGTTAATCCAAATGCTTGGCACCTTTTAGCATTATTTGTTGGCACAATTGCCGCCATTATAGGTAAAGCATTACCTATTGGTGGTGTTTCTATTGTGGCTATTTCTTTAGTTGCTGTAACCGGAGTCACTAATCCAGAATCAACCAAAGGCGCTATTGCTGACGCATTAAGTGGTTTTTCCAATGACTTAATTTGGTTGATTGGTATTTCTATTATGGTTTCCATGAGCCTAAATAAGACAGGTCTTGGGGCTCGGATAGGTTATTATGTGATTTCCCTATTCGGTAAAAAAACACTCGGTATAGCTTATTCATTAGCAATTGCAGAAACCATTCTTGCACCAGTAACGCCAAGTAATACCGCTCGGGGCGGGGGGATTATTCACCCCATTATGCGTTCTATTTCGGATAGCTTTGGGTCAAAAGCTGAAGATGGGACCTCAAGTAAAATAGGGCGTTATTTATCGCTGGTTAATTACAATATTAACCCCATTACCTCTGCGATGTTTATTACTGCCACTGCACCAAACCCATTGATAGTAAGTTTGATCATTAGTGAAACTAGTCAAAGTAATGAATTGACTTGGGGTATGTGGGCAATAGCTGCATTTGTACCTGCCATTGTGTCATTAATCTTAATGCCTTTGGTGATCTATTTTATGTATAAACCAGAAATTACCTCAACACCTGATGCCCCGAATTTTGCTAAAGAGCGTTTGAAACAGTTGGGTGCGGTTTCATTACCCGAAAAAATAACCCTTGCTGTTTTCGGGCTGCTATTATTGATGTGGGCTGGTGTGCCCGCCATGGTTTTTGGTCCAGCCTATAGTGTTAATGCTACCACTGCTGCTTTTATTGGTTTGAGTATTTTATTAGCAACAGGGGTTATTAATTGGGATGATGTGCTGAAAAATAAAGGGGCTTGGGATACGGTAGTATGGTTCTCTGCTTTGGTTATGATGGCGACCTTCTTAGGCAAACTAGGCTTAATTAAATGGATGTCAGTGACTGTTGGTAGCACGATTGACAGTATGGGAATAAGCTGGGTGTGGGGGATGCTAATCCTTGTTTTAATTTATGTTTATTCACATTACTTCTTTGCAAGTACCACAGCGCACATTACAGCAATGTATGCGGCATTTTTCTCCGCAGGTTTAGCGCTTGGTGCTCCGCCAATGTTATTAGCTTTAACGTTAGCTTTCTCATCTTCACTAATGATGTCATTAACGCATTATGGTACAGGGACAGCGCCGATTATTTTTGGTTCGGGTTATGCGACGTTAGGCGAATGGTGGAAAACGGGTTTTGTCATGAGTGTTGTAAATTTAGCCGTTTGGTTCTTTATCGGTAGCATTTGGTGGAAATTCTTAGGTTACTGGTAATAGTGAAAAATTTATCTAGTTAGAATAAAAAATCGGGCGAACAGCCCGATTTTTTATTGGTGTTTTTAACTTAAAAAAATAATGTGCTAATCACAGTAATGATAGCCGCGACGATTAGCGCAATTAACATCACATGCCCCCAACTGATCATATAGGGGGATTTCATTGCATGTTGCCATAATAAGCTTATTTCATCAGCATGTGCATATTTGCGAGTATTAATGGCATTTTTAACGTTATTAACTATATCGGTGGTAGTGTCGGCATTTTTTTGCATCATCATGATTACTTGCCTTTTATTAAGGTAATGATATGTGGCTTATTTTGTCTGCTGTGATTATTTCAGATATGTAAAGTCAGAAAAATTGATGGGGTTTTATACAAACTTCCTCCTTTTTTACGATAAAACTCGGTTTCAGTTAAATAAATAAGGGAAAAGGAAGTTTAAGCGCTAAATTAGCTTCATTAAGAGGAAATGGTTACTCATCTAAGGTCATATTTATGCTTTTTGGATAAGTATTTTTTTATTTGGAAAATGAATTAACAAAGCGAATAAATATGATTGGTTTGCCTACAAAAGCCAGTATGATGTAAGTGCTTGAGGGTGAATTTATTTAGAGGAACACATGTATTCGCAAAGAAAGGCAGAATTTTTCTTAGTGCTGACCACGATAATTGCAGCTTGGGGGTGGGTTTTTTCTCGCGAAGCTGTACAGGGAATGCCTATATTCGCCTTTCTCGGCAGCCGCTTCTTATTAGCCGCCATAATTTTACTGCCATTTTGTCGCGGAAAGAAAAATAAAGTAACTCTTCAACAACTGCCAAAAATATTAATGACAGGCGGTTGGATGGCATTGAATATGGTGTTATGGATCTACGCAGTGGCAACAACGGATTCGATAGGGGAAGGGGCATTCATTATGAGCCTAGCCATGCTATTTGTTCCTTTAGTTGCGTGGGTCATTTTAAAAAATAAGCCAGTGCGTTATTTTTGGCAAGCCCTTCCTGTTGCTGTAGTGGGTTTGGCGTGCTTAACTTTATTTAAGGCACAACTTGAATTTAAGGCGAGCCAACTATGGTTTCTTTGTGCTGCTATCGTCCAAGCTATTTATTTTTGTTATACCAGCTTATATACCAGAACCGTGCCGCTTTTACCTTTAACGACAATACAATTAGCTTGCACAGGTACTGTAGGATTGGTGCTATCCATCTTTTTGGAAGAGTGGCCTGCCAGTATTACTGCACCGACGATGATGTGGTTTATTGCAAGTGTGGTGATAGCGACGAGTTTACGGTTTATTTTACAGCTTATTGGCCAGAAAAACACAACAGCTGCAAACGCTGCAATTATTATGATCCTAGAGCCTGTTATGACAGTATTTGTTGCGGCTATTTGGTATCACGAACGGATGCCTTTGATTCAAATCGTGGGTTGTATATTGATTTTATGTGCTTTATTTTATTATCGTTGGCGTTGTTCAAATTCGCTACCTAAGTGAAATTAAATTATAAAAATAACTTAATGATTGCAGATCTTTTATAGGAAAACGTCTATGATTAATAGTAACAATCATAGATAGGAATATTTATCTAAATTAGAAGTTCTTATTTTGTATATTAAGATTAATGGTGTTGTAAATATAAATTATCTATCCAAAATAGCGAAGTACTAAGACGATAATTTGTTTATTGTTGTCTTCTTGGGTCAAGCGCTTAATGAGAAAATGGGCATAAGATGAAAAAATTAGCATTAATATTGGGTATGGTTGGGGCAGTAGCTGTGTTATCTGCATGTTCTGATGAAAAGGCAGAAATTGCTGAATATAAAACTAACTTTGTGAATACTTGTGTTGCAGGGTCAGGGAATCCACAGGGCGAAACAGCAAATGCTGTTTCAGCGATATGCGGATGTGCCTATGACAAAACAATTGAGAAATATGGCTTAGCTGAATTTAAACGTATTGATGGTGAATTGGCTAAGTCAGGTGATGCAGAACCTGAATTCCAAAAATCCATGATCGAATTTGTTCAGCAGTGTTCGCAAAACGCACGTTAGTCGCTTTAAACCCGCAGTTTGATGGCTATTCATCGTATAAGTGCTGCGGGTTTTTTATTTCTATTTAAATAAATTTTTAAACTGATGTGGTGCACAACGTAAATATTGTGGTGCAACATTAACTTGCTGATTTAATTCACAAGCAGCTCTCCATGGCCAGCGTGGCTCAAATAAAATCCCCCGCCCAATAGCGACAAAATCCGCTTGATGAGTCGCCAGAATAGCCTCTGCTTGTAATGGCTCTGTAATAAGGCCAACAGCAATAACAGGCATCATAGTATGTTCATTAATTGCTTGAGCCAATGGAACTTGGTAATTAGGGCTTAAAGGAATTTGTTGTTCCGCAGATAGGCCACCTGAGGAGACATGGATATAGTCACAGCCTAAATCTTCTAATATTTCAGTAAGCTCGATAGATTCGGGAACGCTCCATCCGTGTTCAAGCCAGTCAGTTGCGGAAATTCGAACGCCAACTGCAATATTTGGGCTAATTGTTTCTCTAATTTCATGAAAAATATTCACTAATAAGCGACTTCGGTTCTCGAAGCTCCCCCCATATTCATCTTGGCGTTGATTTGAAACTGGGGATAGGAATTCATGCAATAAATACCCATGAGCTGCGTGAATTTCAATGACGTCAAATCCAGCTTGTTCTGCTCGTTTTGCTGCATCAATAAATTGTTTTTTGATTTCAATAATTTGTTCAATAGTTAACTCACGTGGTAGGTAGTTATCACCAAAAGCAAGCGCGGATGGTGCAACGGTTTGCCACCCATGAGGGTCAGTTGCTTGAAGGCTTTTTCCACCAAACCAAGGTAAATCAGTAGAGGCTTTTCTACCTGCATGGGCTATTTGCACTCCTAAACGTGCATTCGAATATTGCCTAATATCTACCAGCATTTGCTGCATGGCGGCCATTTGTTCATCATTCCACAGCCCTAAATCCTTGTGTGTAATACGTCCTTCGGGCGTAACTGCACTAGCTTCCATAATGACTAATGAAGCACCAGACAAAGCGAGGTTCATATAATGCGCCTTGTGCCACGGCGTTGGCATCCCATTGTCTGCTGAATATTGACACATAGGTGGAACGATAATTCTATTTTCTAGTGAAACTTGGCCTATTGATGCGGATGAAAAAAGATGACTCATAGGAACATTCCTTTTTAGATAACTTTAGTTATTCTTATATTATACCTAGTTTATTTTGGTCTTTTTGTGAGATGGTGTGATATTGCAAATCAACCTTACCTTTACATAAAGTTGAAACTAAAAAGCAAGTAGTTTTTTGGATCTTTGAAAAACATAAAAAAAAGTATAAATCCCTGTGTTGATGGCTAAAAAATAGCTGAAATACTTAAAAAAATAGCATAAAAAATAAAATAGTAGAGTAAATATATTATCTTGGTATTTATAATTCTGTCACTTATAAATTAAATAAATAATCACCAATATATAATGGTTTTAATTTCACCTTATGGTTTTAATGGTTGTAATAGAAAAATACACTGGTTTTTTATTTTAAATAGTGATTTTAATTAGTGTGAACAAGTTGTTATCGCAGCAAAAATATAAAAATAGCCTTGCACTTGTTTCTAATGGTTTATATAAGCAACATACTGATATTGAATCAAATAGACAATTTAATTACGCAATTTGCATAGTCGTAAAATAGCATTAAATAATTAGGCTAGTTAATTAAAGCTTATTTCACCTGAAAAATATAATTCTAAGAAGGAAGTCGATGTGTTAACAATTATTGGTATTTTAATCATTGTATCTATCGTGACATTGCTCATGATGGGAAAAGTGAGCCCTATTATCGCAATGTCCTGTATACCATTTATTGGTGCATTATTTGCAGGATATTCTGTAGCGGAAATTTCAGTTTTCTTCGAGAGTGGGATTAATAAAGTCTCGAAAGTCGCTGCAATGTTTCTATTTGCCATCTTGTTTTTTAGCTTGATGAAAGATCTCCATATTTTTGACCCATTAATTCGGATAATGGTCAAAATGACTCGTGGAAATATTGTTGTTGTTTGTATTATGACTACCCTAATCGCGGGTATTGTCCATTTAGATGGCTCAGGAGCAGCAACATTTTTAATTATTATCCCTGCATTATTACCTTTATATCGACAGCTAGGTATGAGCCCATATTTAATGTTATTACTGATGTGTGCAAGCATGGGGGTGATGAATATGGTGCCTTGGGGAGGGCCTTTAGGGCGCGCCTCTGCAGTCACTGGAATTGACGCATCAACTTTATGGCAGCAACTTATACCTGTTCAATTAATTGGTATGGGTGGCGCTGTGGTATTCGCTATTATTATGGGTTTGCGTGAGAAACGCCGCATAGCTTCCGCACGGTTGAAAGGGACGACGCCGTATGAGATGGATTCATTATTACCTGCGAGTGAAGAAATTGGCGAAATCAATGAAACTATCCAAAAGCCTAAAAAGCCATTAATTAATGGTGGTTTAATTGTTGCATCGGTGGTGTGTCTGGCATTTGGTTTATTATCAGCTCCATATGTATTTATGATAGCACTATCAATCGCACTGATGGTGAACTTCCCTAACCCTAGAGACCAAATGAAGGTCTTATCTGCTCATGCGCCACAAGCACTAGGTATGGTCGCGATTATACTTGCAGCTGGAGCATTTTTGGGGATTTTATCTGAAGGGGGAATGCTTGAGTCGATAGCAAAAGATTTAACTGCTATTTTACCAATGGAATGGGTATCAAAAGTGCATATCTTTGTTGGTATTTTGGGTGTGCCGATGGATATATTCACCAGTACAGATGCTTATTATTTTGCTTTATTACCGATAATTCAACAAATTGCAGCCACTGTTGGGGTAGACCCATCTGCTGTTGTTTACTCTATGGCTATTGGTAATAATGCAGGGACTTTTGTTAGCCCATTTTCACCGGCAGCTTGGTTAGCCATGGGGCTAGCGGGGATTGATATGGGGCGTCACCTGCGTTATTCATTTGGGTGGATTTGGCTATTTAGTCTATTTTTACTTGGCGCTGGTGCGGTACTCGGTCTCTACTAATTGGCTTTCGCGCCGCAGTGTTGTTGGCTTTAAAAGTAACCCCTAGTCATACATTGGTATGTTCTAGGGGTTACTTTTTGTCGCCTAGTTGCAATAGCATCAGATTAGAATACATCCAGTTTATTTTTTGGTTTGTAATCTGTAGTCGGTACAGGTACCAAGGTGATTGAATAGCTATATTGCGAATTATCAGATAGTTACTATGTCGTAAAATTTACGGTTATGACATGATTTATTGGTTAATTATTATCAATAAGGTTTTGTTATGCGTCGGCCACTTTCTTCTTATCATCCTATCCTCTATTGGCTGCGTGTGACTCAAAAACGTCTAGCTCGAAGACTGCATTGGGCATTTTCCTCTCAATATTATGCGAAAGCGAAATCTTCTGAACGTCTTGAATATCGCTACAATAAGCACACATCCAAATTAATCCGCAAATTAGGTGAGTCGGATTTACGTTTGCAGTACAACAAAGTGACTAACTTGCGCATAGCCATTAAAGCCATGAATGGTATTACGATATACCCTGGGGAGTATTTTTCCTTTTGTCGATTAGTGGGAAAGCCCACAGCGCGTAGGGGGTTTCTTGAGGGGATGGAATTATCATTTGGCGAAGCTAGTAGTGGTATTGGTGGTGGAATTTGCCAGCTCAGTAACCTAATACACTGGATGATTTTGCACTCACCATTACAGGTGGTTGAGCGTGCTAATCATAGTTTTGACCCTTTTCCTGATGAGGGCAGAGTATTGCCGTTTGGCTCAGGCGCTGCCATTTTTTATAATTACATCGACCTTGTCTTTTACAACCCAACTCAAAGTGCATTTCAATTGGTTTTTAATATTGCTGAGCACCAACTTGAAGGGGAGTTGTTATGCAGTGATCCGCGAGAGGCGAAATACCATATTTATGAGAAAAACCATAAATTTACCCGTGAAAAAGGGGTGATTTATCGCCACAATGAAATTTGGCAAAAAGTGACGACTAAAGGGCAAGAACCAGTCACTTTGCAAGATAATTGTTTGTACTGCAATAAAATCGTAGTGAAATACCCTATTGATGAAAGCCGAATTGTTATCGAATAACTGCGTTTTTCATGAGTTTAGGAATAAATTGATAGTTTTTTCCTTGACAGTTAAGTTAGGATCTCACTGAATATAACACAAACAGGCCTAGAGAAAACGCTAGGCAGTATCAATATGAGGCCGACACTCGGACTAGATATGTAATACCAACACTTGATTTCTCAACAATAAAAGAAGCAAATCTTGCAAAAGATTTGTTGTGATTTCTATTTTTTAGAGAAAGCATGATGAATATGCAATCAAGAAAGTATGGTAGAACGTATCATTATCCGTTCTCACCCGGTACGACTAGTGACGATCGCATCAATAGCGATTGGTGGTCGCACATCCAAAATATTGGGCAATTAATTCACACAGAAAAACTCGATGGCGAAAACAATTGTTTAAATCGCTATGGTGTGTTTGCACGCTCTCATGGCGCGCCAACACAATCTGCATGGAGCCAACAGATACGTCAGCGTTGGCAGTTAATTAAAGATGATTTAGGTGATATCGAACTATTCGGTGAAAATCTTTATGCTGTGCATTCCATTGAGTATCAGCATATTGAAGACTATTTTTATCTGTTTGCCGTTAGGCAAGGGGGTTATTGGCTTAGTTGGGAAGAAGTGCAATTTTATGCAGCATTATTTGATTTCCCTACGGTGCCTCAGTTGGATTTATCATTGAATAAGAATATGTCTGAGCAAGAATATACCCGTGGATTAATAGAAGCCGCATCCCAAGATAGCCAATTTATTGCCTATGATACACATATAGGCAAAGCATGTAGCATGGAAGGTATTGTTAGCCGTGATAGCCAAGCCTTCCCAGTAGATGATTTTATGTCGCATGTATTTAAATATGTGCGTAAAAATCATGTCAAAACAGATATCCACTGGAAGCGTAATTGGCAAAGAGCCAAACTGGCTTTTGAATATCAAGGAGGGCAATGATGAGCTGGCAATTGACAAAAAACCGCGATTGGTCGCAGCTTGAAGCTCAATTTGATTTTATCCGCGACATGCAAAATGTACCACAAGATAGCTTGCACCATGCAGAGGGTAATGTGGCTATTCATACCCAAATGGTGTTAGCCGCGCTTGAAAGTTTGCCTGAATATCAGCAACTATCACCGTTTAAGCAGCAGGTGGTTTGGACTGCGGCATTATTGCATGACGTAGAAAAACGCAGTACCACACGTGAAGATGAAGAGGGGCGAATTCATTCACCGGGGCACGCTAAAAAAGGTGAGTTATCTGTACGGAATATATTATTTCGTCAAATAGAAACACCTTTTGCCATTCGTGAACATATTGCTGCATTAGTGCGTTTTCACGGCTTACCGTTATGGATAATGGAAAAACCAGACCCTGAGCGTACTTTATTTGCCGCCTCTTTACGTGTCGAAATGCCGTTGTTGTGTATGTTGGCGAAAGCGGATGCAATAGGCCGAACTTGTGAAGATAAAGCTGATTTACTCGCTAGAATTGAGCTGTTTGAATTATTTTGTCGTGAGCAAGATTGTTGGGATAAGCCTAAATCATTTGCCTCTTTAGCGGGCCGTTTCCAATATTTTCACTACCAGAAGGGCACGGCAGATTACCTCCCTTTTGAGGAGTTTGGTAGCGAAGTGATTATGTTATGCGGTTTACCCGGTATGGGGAAGGATCACTTTGTAAAACAGTTTTATCCACAAACTCAAATAATTTGCCTCGATGATATTCGCCGAGAACATAAAATTAACCCTGCAGATAAAAATGCACAAGGGTGGGTGGCTCAACAAGCGAAAGAGCAAGCTAAAGGTTTACTGCGCACTAAAACGGATTTTATTTGGAATGCGACTTCGTTAAGCGCTTCTTTGCGAGCCAGTATGATCAGCCTATTTGAACGTTATCAAGCAAAAGTTCATTTAGTTTACTTGGAAGTGCCATTCAAGCAATGGCGGCAACAAAATCAACAACGGCAATATGCTGTTCCAGATAATATTATGGAAAGAATGGCAGGCAAGTTGGAATTACCCACTCCCGATGAAGCGCACCAAGTTTCTTATTATATTAATAGTGAGTTTGTTGAGTTGTTCGGGGAGATATAGCATGGTTTACCTGCCTCTAGGTAAGAGGCAGGTTCTCATTTTGTATTATGGAATAAACGCATCACCTTCAAATAACTTCCTTGCTGTACGGATAATTGATGCCTGTAGCCCCTCAGGAAAGTCACTTTTTGGAGTTAATGAGACTTCAAACATTCCACTGAGATGCTCAATAGCGATATTTTTCATATCCACAGAATCAATATATTGTTTCACGATACTGTCAGGTAAAAGGGTACTGGTGGCAATAGCAATAGCGCCGGTTACAGCAAGGGCACCATGACATTTATGAGGCATAAAATAGCGTACGTTGATGGTACCACCATGGATAGCAGGAGAGACCAAAATAGGTTTGGGGATCACTTTTTTGCTCACATCACCTAAACCCATTGCTGCCCCCGCTTTAATGCGAATAGCTTCCAATTTCTGCATAAATTCGCCATCTGTTTCTAATTGTTCAGCCGTCTCATAACCGGTTTTATTCATCTGAGGGGCATCAATGAGTACCACAGGCGTTGCCATATCGATGCAACTCACCTCAACACCGTCAAAGGTATCAATTGAGTGCCCAGTTGGCAGAAGTTTCCCAGTTTTAGTACCGCAGGCATTTAAAAATGTTAGCGCAACAGGTGCTGCATACCCAGGTACACCAGCAATTGAGGTTTCACCAAGGTAGTTCACTTCGCCATTAGGTGTTTGTACTGTTGAATTAATAAAGGTATTGGTATTCACATTACGAATTCTTACCGTGGTCGTGTCATGATGAATAGGGACTAAGCCTTTTTCAATGGCAAAAGGGCCAACCGCACACAGGATATTACCGCAGTTCGGCGCAGTATCGACAATCGCTTCCATAATAGAAACTTGTGCAAATAAATAGTCTATATCAGCGTCAGGGTGAGAAGAGGGGCCAATAATGGCGACTTTACTGGTTTGTGGGCTACCACCTCCAATGCCATCAATTTGTAAAGCATGACCAGAACCCATCAATGCAAGAATGAGCTTATCGCGCTGTTGAATATCGTTGGGAAGAGAATCTGCGAGTAGGAATACACCTTTCGAGGTGCCGCCACGCATTAATGTGCAAGGGATCTTTTTCATCTGTTTACCCGTTATATTTCCCGCTGTGGCGGTGTTGGCTACACTCAGTTACCCAAGTCACATACCTTTGTATGCTCCTTGGGATGCCTTCATTTGCCGCCTAGCCACAACGAGAACTATTTAGGGTAAACCCGTTGATGTTTCCCGCTGTGGCGGTGTTGGCTACACTCAGTTACCCAAGTCACATACCTTTGTATGCGCCTTGGGATGCCTTCATTTGCCGCCTAGCCACAACGAGAACTATTTAGGGGAAGCCGATAAATATTTACGCGATAGCTTAAAGGCTGCAAATAACCATAGAAGCGTGAGAAATAATGTTTAGTTAAATTGGGCACAATAATCATTGTGCCCATACCGTTATATAAAGGAGTGAGGATTAAATTAACCCAGTGTTAATTAAAATTTCCCACCAACCTAAACCGATAGTCATATGAACAAGTAAGCTAATGAATGCGACAAGGCCACCAATAATCCACCAAGAGCGAATATCGTTATAACCCGCACCGAATACGATAGGCGCAGCCGCACCACCATAGTGAGTTACACTACCACCGTAGGCATTAGAGAAAAGTAAGCCTAGAGCCAGTAGCATTGGAGGTGCACCAGCTACCATACCGACTGTCGCGAATACTGGAACCATCGCGGCGACATATGCACCACCAGAGGCAAATAAGTAACGTATTGCGACACTGATAAACATGATGACGAAGAAGGCAAGCATGGCTTGGTCGCCGAAAGAAAGGTATTGGCTCATGGTATCAGCTAACCATTTAAAGAAACCCGCTTTAGTCAGTACGCCAGACATACTGATGATCCCACCGTACCAAATCAGCGTGTTCCAGCCGCCTTTGTTTTTTAAGACATCATCCCAAGTAACAACACCAAGGATCAGGGTTAATGCCATGACGGCAATAGCAACACTGGATGCGCTTACGCCGATTAAGTCGGAAAAAATCCAGCCACAAAGCGCAATAATAAATACAATGCTGAGTAATTTTTCACGCATAGTCATCGGGCCTAATTCTTCAAGGCCTTTTGCCGCGATCTCTTTGTTATTTACTTTTTTTAATTCTGGTGGGTAAAGCTTATAAATCATTAAGGGAGTTAAAATCAGCATGATTAAGCCGGGAACTGAAGCGGCGAGTGCCCATCCACCCCAACTTAAATGGATCCCCATGATGTCGGTCATCATTGCTAATGCTAAAGCATTCGGTGCCATGGCAGTTAAAAACATATAGCTGGTGGTTTTAGTCACCATATATACGTTAACCAGTAAATAGTGACCTGCTTTACGAGGGCTTTTTTCTGGATCTGACCCTAAAGCAACCGCGACACTATTGATGATAGGAAAAACAATTCCCCCAGCTCGTGCAGTATTCGATGGGGTAGCAGGAGCAATAATTAAATCCAGAATAGCAGTGACATATCCTAACCCAAGCGTTGTTCCGCCTAGCTTACCTATTAATATATACGAGAGACGTTTCCCGAGACCGGTAATTACAAATGCGGCACTCAGTGTAAATGCAGCAAATACTAACCATGTGGTCCCAGACGCATAACCGCTGAGCACTTCACTTGCTTTGACATCTTTAGTACCTGTAATACCAATAATGACAGCACTTGCTGCAATAGTGGCTAATAAAATAACGGGTTCTGAATAGGGTTTTAATACTAACCCTACAATGGCGGCAAGATAAAGACCAAATAATAACCAAGCAATATGCGGGAGCCCAGTTGGTGTTGGTATTAAAGCAATGATAATTGGAATCGCTATTAATATAAATAGCTTCCATATTTTTTCTTTTTGCATAAGCCAATTTCCTTGATTAAATCAATATTAAATTTATTTAATATTAAATTGAATGAACTTTAATATTAGGAATTTGTTAAAATAACAATTTTTAATATGGCTGCATCTTGAATGAAAATAATAAATTGGTTTTATTAGTAATTCATTCTAAAGCGGATGTTTTTTATTAATAAATATTTAATTGGTTTTTATTTGCTTAATTAATTTAATTTTTCTTATTTCTTCCTATATTAATAATGTTGAATTTTTGTAATGTTAAACCGTGATGTTGATTTGCTAATCGGGCAAAAAACCAAGTCAATATTAATAAGTCTGCGCTGCCACCGGGGCTGACATTCTGTTGAATACATTCATTATCGAAATTTTTTACAAAAATTAAATCATTGTGGGTATTAATCCCTTGATGTAATAATTGTGTAGCGCGTTGTTTTACCCACTCTAACCCTTGAATACCTCCACGATTAACAATATTAGTGTCATCATTCAGGCTCATTAATAAAATTAAGGTATCAAGTAGGGCAATATCGTCTGCTTTATCTTTTGCGAGTTGTTGTAAATAGTAAGGGACTGCATGTTGAATGACTAACGCGTAACCATTTTGCGCTTCACCTCGAGCACCTGTTAGCCCATATTGCTGATATAGGCGGTGCCCTGCCGTTGGGGTATCAGTTGGTTTTTTTAATTCATCGGTAATTCCAACACACATTCCTGCCACTAACTGACTAATATATTGAGGCAGCACGGGTTGCTGTAAGGCAATTAAACGGCCGATTGCAGTTAATACCAACCCTAGGGAAAAAATACTGCCTTTATGCGTATTTACACCTTGAGTTGCACGGAACATGGCCGTTTCACAATTAATACCAATACTACGGATATTGATTAAAACGTTTTCTATCGGTAAATCTTTATGCTGAGCCCCTGCGAGTAGAAAATAAGGGAAATATTTTGCAATTGCATTGGCACTTAAGTGAAAATCGGTTAGTGCCATATCTTTATGGGCACCTGTGTTATGTTTATCGACTAACCCCGGTTTAGGGGTTAAATTCACTTCAGCGAGCAAAGCTTGCCAAGCTAATTGGCTGTAATGCTGAACTTGTTCTTCAGTGATAGAGTTTAACTGTTTAGCGTGTTGCATTAGCTAACTCCTCAATACGGTTAAGGATCTCACCAAGTGGGTGTGTTCGATGTCGAGCACACACCTTAGCTTCATTCTCACAAACCAAACAACGCCTTGAAGAGAGGTTTAATTGTGAGCGAGAATACTGCTGTCCGTTCGCATCAAAAACGTCAAAATCCCATAGCCGTCCCACTGGCGATAACTCTTCAATTTCAATTAACGCTTTTTTAATTTCAATTGCATCGACATCAACAGCAGCCAAACATTCCGGTCCTGTTTTTAATGCCCATGATTGTTGTGATAAAAACACCCACTGCCTGCGTGAAGCAATTTGTTTAAGCGCATTTAGTCCTTGATTAAAAACATGTCTAACAAGGGAGTTATCTTTAACCGCTCCCGGGAAAACGACAGTAAATGAAATCAAGGTTACCTGATGGAGACCAATCCATTGTTGCTGACGAGCCTGACGGGCATCACGGCTATCTAGCAGTTCAGGTAAGGAAATTTCAAATTGCTCTTGAGTATCAGGCAGTGGGTAAAACATAGTTACTCCTTCACTTGATGAACAATATCAATGACCGAACCATCGCGGTAGCGAACAACGGCCACGACCTTATCGGTAAATTCAATTGGATTAGGAGTACCAGTTAAGAGTTGTGCTCGTTCTCTTAACCAGTCCATTGAAACAGTTTTAATCCCTTGGCTTTCAAGTTGTTGTTTTAATTCAGGACGAGCTGGGTTTACTGTAATACCATGGTCCGTCACGAGAATATCAACGCTTGAGCCTGGAGTAACACAAGTTAATACTTCATCAACTAAGGTTGGGATGCGCCCGCGAACTAATGGTGCCACAATGATGGAGAGTTTTGAGGCCACCGCTGTATCACTATGACCACCTGAAGCTCCACGAATGACACCGTCAGAGCCGGTTAATACATTGACATTAAAGCGAGTATCGATTTCTAGCGCACTGAGTACCACCACATCAAGCATATCAACGGAGGCCCCTTTAGAATCAAAGCAAGCATATTGATTCGCACTGATTTCAATATGATTAGGGTTGCGGCCTAATGATTCTGCGGCGGCTTTATCAAAACTTTGTACATCTAATAATTTGCGAATTAAGCCTTTCTCATGTAAATCAACAATGGTTGACGTGATCCCGCCCAATGCAAAGCCTGCGGTAATATTGTGACGTCTCATTTTATCTTCAAGAAAACGAGTTACTGCCAGAGATGCACCGCCAGTCCCTGTTTGCAATGAAAAACCATCTTTAAAATAACCGGATTTTTCGATCACATCCGCGGCGGTACGGGCAATGAGAAGTTCCCGAGGGTTAGATGTCATACGGGTCGCATCGGCGCCAATTTTATCTGCGTCGCCTACGCGTTTTACTTTCACAATGTAGTCAACTTCATCTTGTTTAATACTGGATGGGTTATGTGGGTAATCCAATAATTCTTCTGTCAGCATGACCACTTTTTTAGCTGTTTCTGCGTCAATTTTGGCATAACCTAAAGAACCACAGCTTGCAGTTCCTGTATAGCCATTGGCATTACCGTACTCATCACAAGAAGGAACACCAATAAAGGCTACATCGATTGATAGCTCACCGCTATGTATTAAGTTTGCTCGTCCGCCATGTGAATGGATTTGTACTGGCTCATCCAATTCTCCACGTGAAATAGCCTCAGCTAATGGCCCCCGAATACCTGAAGTATAAATTTTACGAATAACGCCGTGGCGAATATGTTCAACTAAGGGGGAGTGACATGCACTTAATGAACTAGAAGCAAGGGTAAGGTTACGAAAACCCATTTCGGCAATCACTTGCATCACCATATTAACGGTAAGGTCGCCACCACGAAATGCGTGATGGAATGAAATCGTCATACCGTCTTTGAGGCCAGAACGACGGATAGCAACTTGTAAATCATCGCACAGTTTACGATTTCTCGGTTTTTGTACCTGTTGTTGTATTTTGCCAATATCTTGGAATTCTTGCTGAGTTTCATCCGTATTTGGTTGTAGGTAGGCTGATACGCGAGCCTGACGCTGAGTATTATTTGTCATTTTATTTGCCTCACTCTTCCCGAATGCCTGATAATGCTGCGCGTGATAATACAAGACGGGCTCTATCAATCACTGGGCCATCGACCATTTTTCCGTTTAAAGACACAACACCTTTACCTTCAAGGGCAGCTGAATCAGCTGCTTCAACAACACGTTGAGCATGGTCGACTTCTTTTTGAGTAGGTGCATACAGGTTATGAAGTAACTCAATTTGTCTTGGATTTATCAATGACTTGCCATCAAAGCCGAGTTGTTTAATGTGAGCGGCTTCGCGTAGAAAGCCTTCTTCATTATTAGCGTCAGAATAAACGGTATCGAAAGCTTGGATACCTGCTGAGCGTGCGGCTTGTAAAATGGCGCACCGAGCATAGAGGAGTTCAACGCCGTCAGGAGACCGCTCGGTGCGCAAATTGCGGACATAGTCCTCGGCACCTAGTGCGATGCCAATAAGTCGTTGTGATGAATGTGCAATATTAACAGCTTGGGTGATCCCCATAGGGGATTCAATGGCGGCCAGTAATCCAGTACTGCCTTCCTCACGACCACAACTTTTTTCAATACGTAGAATTTCATTTTCAATATCAATAACGTCTTGCGCAGTATCGGTTTTTGGCAAGCGAACAATATCGGCGCCACCGCGAACGACGGCCTCAAGATCGGCGACACCAAATGCGGAATCCAATGCATTGACACGAACAATAGTTTCAATATCTTGATAAAGCGGGTGTTGTAATGCGTGGTAAACTAAACGTCGAGCCGTGTCTTTTTCACGCAGTGTAACGGAGTCTTCAAGGTCAAACATCAGCGCATCTGCTTTATAAATAAAGGAGTTGCTTAGCATCGCTGCGTTTGAGCCAGGAACAAAAAGCATGCTTCTGCGTGTCCGTGATTTTTGTTGTGGAGTCATTATTTTTCCTCCCAAGGTAGGTAGTCGATATCACAAGCGCGAGCGAATAATGCTTCAAGACGTGCTCTGAGTACGCATTCCAATGCACCTTTATCATCAACGATGATTTGTGCACCTTGGATTTCATGCCGCTGTATCATTTCTTGTACGATCTGCGTGATGGCATCACCGAATTGTTTTTCGACACTGCTGGTTACTTGCACTGAAACTTCTTGAGTATCTTCTAAAGGTTCTATGCGAACCATGACATCACTTGATTCAAGCGTGCCAGCTATTGCTGCGTGTTTAATCTTCATATTTCACCTATGGCTAATTCAGAACTTTCGGTGCGGTTTATTGTGGTTGTTACTTGGTTAGCGAGCATTTCTTGTAAATATTGATATGTCGCTTCAGGCACAATCGCTTTAATTGCCGCAAGATCTTTTTTAGCGAGCAGTCTTCTAACTTGCGAGGCGGAAACCGCCGTGCCATTGATGACTATTCGCGGAAATTCAATGAGTTCTATAGGTGGAAAATTCATAGCGTCCGTTTCCAGCCAGAAGCGCATGTCTTGGTTATATTGATTAGTGACTTGGCAAAAAGGCTCAGAACCTACAAATCGATGGGTGATCCCAAGAGCTGGGGCGATATATTGACGAAAAATCTTAATATCGATCTCGGTATAACAGTTATTGGCAACCGTTTTATCTTTTATAAAGTAGCAAGGGAAAGTCGCTCGAGAAATAATATATTCAGAGCCTTTATGGATAGTGAGATTGTCTATCCCTTTTGTGCCCGCCTCAATCAAATTAAGCCTAACTTTATAAGAAAAGCGCGAGGTATCTTCTTTGACGACAAATAAATGTAGCCAATCGCACGCTTTTGCCGCTTGTTCTATCAAATAACGGTGTCCAAGGGTAAATGGATTGGCATTCATCACAATGGCGCCAATTTTTTTCCCATCTTTACGCTGTGCTTTTAAGCTTTCAATATAGCGTTTTAGATAACAGCAACTGTTTTCCATCAGCACCATGACATCAGGGACAGTTGCAATAGTATGAAAACCACATTGTTGAAATAGGCTTTCGTTCTGAAATTTGGTATAAATAAATAAATGTGTTGTGTTATTTTCATAAGCGAGATTAACAAGTTCTGTTGCTAACTTTAATGCGAGGCCTTCGCCACGAACATCATCGCTAATTGCAACGCATTTAATCACGTTTTTAGCTAATCCCCCGCATGCAATTAATTTTTCATTACGGGTTATAGTAATAAAAACGTCGATACTTGAATCAAGCTCTAAATCGTTTTCCTTTAAAAACTGAGTAATTTCAGCAAGTTTCCTGTTCTCATGACGTTTTACCTGATTAAACGTTATGTTTTCGAACATAATAGTATCCTGCATCTCATTTAGAGATGTTTTTAAAATGTTGCTAATGTTAAAGTTAATTAAATAATTATTTTTAGAATTTTTTAGTGCGCTTAATATAAGTAATTATTTAATTTCCCTTTTCAATATTAATATTAAAGAAGCTGTATTTAATATACTTGACCTATTTCATGTTTCTTAAATGAGTTTGTATTTGTTTAATGGTTTTAAAGTTTTTAATTATTGGATATGTTTTTTATTGCTTGGTTTTTATGTGTTTAATTATTAATATGTGTATTATACCTTTGGCTTTAACCTGAGTTATCCGTTATATTGTTATCTTTGTATTTAACAAATTTTTTACTTTTCATAGTGTAACGAGATTTAACATGAAAAAAGAATATGCATTCTCCTCACTGAAAAAAGTAAGCTCGATTTCGTTTTCAGTACGAGTATTCTTTCTTCTATTACTTGTCTCTGTCTTTTTGACGTTTGGGTTGGGTAAATATTTTACAGATACTGCGGAAAGCCGGTTGATTGCGAATATTAGGTCTCTAGCGATGAGCCAAGCGAAGCTAATCGCTTCAATTGAAGGGGTGGTGCAATCTGTAAAAAATAAAGATATCCCAAGACTGAAAATTATTGCAGATAAACTCAATCAAGATTCGAATTATGATTATGTGGTGATTGGTGATGAAAACTCGATTCGCCTATATCACCCAAACAGCCAGAAAATTGGCTACAAAATGCAATGGAACAAACCAGGTGCATTGGAGCGGGGCGAAAGTTACTTCATCAATGGTGAAGGTTCGATGGGAAATGCGGTACGAGCAAAAACTCCCATTTTTGATGAGCAGGGTAAAGTTATCGGGGTGGTTTCTATTGGTTATTTAACCAATAAAATTGACACCTCCCGCAGTGAACTATTTGTACAAACTGGCGCTACGTTTCTCGGTATATTGATTATTTTATTGTTTTTATCTTGGGCATTCTCACGCCTAATACAGAAACAAATGTTAGGCATGGAGCCAGAGGAAATTACACAATTAGTGTTAGTACAAAAAGGGATATTTGATGCCGTTTTTGAAGGGGTCATCGCTGTTAATACCCAAGGGCAGATTATCAATATCAATTCGAATGCTAGAAAAATGCTCATGTTGAGTGAGCCATTAGGGCAACTAACGGGTATGCGCGTTTCAGAAAGAATATCGCCCGCTGATTTTTTTATGACCGATATTGCGACAACTCGGCATGATGTGATTTGTGAATTTAATGGGCTAAATGTGATTGCAAATCGAGTAGCTATTCGTGATAGTGAGCAACTTGTGGGGGCTGTAATCAGCTTTCGTAGTCAAAATGATATTGAATCCTTAAATTCTCAGTTAACACAAGTGCGTCAGTATGTTGAAAATTTACGCACACTACGCCATGAACACCTTAATTGGATGTCAACATTAAGTGGTTTATTGCAGATGAAAGAGTATGACCAAGCTTTGGCTCTAATTAAAGGTGAATCAGAGTCCCAACAACAATTGATTGATACGTTACGCAGGCAATTTTTTGATAAGCAAGTTGCTGGCTTATTATTTGGTAAGTATCATCGAGCCAAAGAGCTAGGGTTACAATTAAAGTTTACGGCGGGTAGCCAACTACGCGACTTACCTGATTCATTAAACAGTACTGAATTTTGTGCTGTCTTGGGTAATTTATTGGATAATGCTTTTGAAGCAAGTTTGAAAAGCAACCAAGGGAATAAGCAGGTCGAGTTATACCTTTCTGATGAAGGAAAGGAAATAGTTATTGAAGTTGTGGATCAAGGTTGTGGTTTCCCCGAAGAGCTTCAAAATAAATGGTTTGAACGTGGAGTGACAACCAAGACAGATGCAACAGATGGCCATGGTATTGGGCTCTATTTAGTTGCATCTTATGTTAAGCGCTGTAATGGCGCGGTGATTATTGAAGAAAATCAACCGCATGGTACAGTATTCTCAATTTTTATTCCGAAAGTGAAGATATAAAATGATTAAGATAAAAATCCTCATTGTGGAAGATGAGTTACTTCTGGCAGAAATGCATGGCGAGTATATAAAAACGTACCCTGCATGTGACAAAGTGTGGCTTGCGGGGAACCTAGCTGAAGCTAGGAAAATGATTGAATATATGAAACCCGATCTAATTTTATTAGATAACTATTTACCTGATGGTAAAGGTATTGATTTGGTTCATGAATTAATACAAGAAAGAAACAACGCAGATATTGTTTTCACAACCGCAGCAAGCGACATGGAAACGGTCTCTGAAGCAATTCGCTTAGGGGTTTTTGACTACTTAGTGAAACCTATCGCTTATGAGCGTTTAGGGCAAACATTAGATAGGTATATTCAACGTAAATCTGTTCTGCAAGCGAATAGTAAAACTAACCAAAGTAAAATTGATGATATGTTTAATACTTATGCGCGTGGTGAATCGAAAGAAGAGCTACCGACGGGGATTGACATCATTACATTAGAAAAAATTTTAGCGCTATTTGCTGATTCAGAAGCAGAATATACAGCTGAAAGTATCGCTGAAACAATAAAATTGAGCCGCACAACAGCAAGGCGTTATTTGGAATATTGTTTGGCAAAAAATAAAATTGAGGCTGAAATTGAATACGGGAAAGTGGGGCGACCACAGCGAGTCTACCGTAGAAAAATGTGAATGTTTATATTAATCTGCGCATATCGATAAAAGTTCTGCATGGGGTATATATTCAATGCAGAACTTCTTGTATATAGCACCACTTTGGCTCAATGGGTAACGATAACGTCATGATATAAAAGGGAGTTAAATGGGGGGCATGTAGATTAAATTGCATTATGAGAGTAAAGCGAAATGCCTATAAAAACGTTTGTTCGCCCCATCCAATTATCGCTGCACATAAATTGCATCCTCATTAAGTTATTTGCGCTGGTTTTCCAAAATTAATACTTTTTTTGCAGCTCGTTCATCACCTTTAGCGGCGGCAAGCTTATACCAACGTAGCGCTTTTTTATCATCGGCTTCAACCCCCATGCCATACTGGTAGCATGCCCCAGCTGCATATTGGGCATCAGCACTATTTTGCTGCGCCGCTTTGATAAACCAGTGACAGGCTTTAGTCTGGTCAGTTTTAATCCCATCACCGCGAGCATAGATAAGCGCAATATTAAATTGTGCGGAAACCTCACCTTGCTCGGCCGCCAAAGTTAGCCATTTTATTGCCGCTTGGGGATCTTTTTCGGTGCCTTGTCCGGTTAGGTACAGCATACCTAAACTATTTTGAGCAGGGGAAAAGCCTTGCTCCGCTGCGCGAGTAAAATATTGGAAAGCTTGTGGGTAATTGACTTTGTCATACATACCTGTTGCGGATTGATAGCCAAGCAAGTAGAGGGCTTGTGGATGGTTTTTCTCAGCAAGTTCAAGGTATATTTTTTGTGCTTTCTGCGGGTCTTTAGTTACTGCTTTACCTTCTTCATACCAGTAAGCAAGGGTTAACATAGCCGTTGGAAATTGCTGTTCGGCCGCTTTTTTTAACCATTTTTCTGCTTCTGCTGGGTTTTTCTCAAGAGCCTTATCGATACCATATAAGGTGTATTCTGCCATATTCATCTGGCCAATAGGGTCGCCGTTTTCAGCGGCTATCTTCATCCAGTGCAGCATTTGTTTTTCATCTTTTGGGATGCCAGTACCTTGTTGGTACATGAGCGCAAGGTTAATTTGCGCTTTTGTAAACCCCTGTTGGGCTGATAAGAGGTACCAATTTATTGCATTTTCAAATTGCTTATTGGATTGATAAAACATGGCCAAATTGAATTGGGCTTCGGCTTGCCCTTCATTTGCTAACCCTAATAATGTTTTTTCATCTAGAGGGGTTGGCGTAGGCTCAGCAAAAGCTAAGTGTGCAAAGAGGCTGCCGATGATAATTAAAGGAAGAAGTTTTTTTTTCACAAGGCGACCTCAATGTTGGTTTTGTCACAGTTTAGCGGGTAACTTATTTGGTTTTGTTCAGACCTGCAAGGGTTAAAGCAAATTGTACATTATGATTATCAAATCAAATGGTTAAATATTGCTAAAAAGTGAAAAAATAAAAAAAGAGAAAAAATATGAACTTTTTCTGAAATTAGCATGTCTTACTAGTATCTATATACTGTTTGCTTGCGTAAACATTCATATATTTACCCTCATCATTCATTTCTTTACACGAAGTAATGTAATAATGCACCTACGTAGTGATAGTTTGATTTAGTAAAAAGATCCTTGAGTAGAATGCATTGTGCCCAGTTTGTTACTGGGCTTTTTTTTGTCAAAATTTTACGTATTTTCCCCACTCATTAAACCCTCGAACCATTTTCTTGCACTCAATATATTCTTGGTTTTTATTTATT
This sequence comes from Providencia sp. AGC89, assembly GCF_053543535.1. NCBI lineage: Bacteria > Pseudomonadati > Pseudomonadota > Gammaproteobacteria > Enterobacterales > Morganellaceae > Providencia > Providencia sp. AGC89. The sequence goes on along the minus strand of NZ_JBIXLP010000026.1, from coordinate 9,458 downwards.
TGAATTATGCTTTTCGTTCATATCACTAATGTTAATAATCGGTGGTGCGATAGTTTCATGGTAGAATAATATTCTTAACATTAAGTATACAAGTGATTAAATAGTGGGCGTTGATAGTTTCGCTATTTTGTTAAAAATTGAAGTAAATCACGATAAGATTTTATCCATGCAGTAATTAATACTAGCTAATTCTTTAATTTTGGTGCATAAATAGCGTATATGGCTTAATTGATTATTGCGTTCTTGGCGGGTTATCTACCAGTCAACGTTGAATAAATAATCAAATGTGCTTTAACTCATTGAATTTATGCTTGAGATCCAGAAACAAGTTTGCACACAGTTTTGTTTGTTTTGAGATCAAGGAATGATGCTCCTCCTACCAAAAGTGAATCTTTCCGACGTTGAATTCTTGGGGTAATAACAATGCGAGAGCGCATAGAGCGTTCCGTGGTTTTTTTTGCATATCTACAGGTTGTACTAGAGGTAACTTGTGTCCACAACAAATAACAAAGAGGAAGTCAGTCTTAACGCGTTTAAGCAACCTCGCTCATTCTATCTCATCTTTTCCATCGAACTCTGGGAACGTTTTGGTTACTACGGTTTACAAGGTATTCTACCTATATATCTTAGCCAAGTTCTTGGTATGTCAGAAACTGAATCCATCACTTTATTCTCTGCATTTGCGGCATTAGTTTACGGCTTTGTTGCAATTGGTGGTTGGTTAGGCGATAAAATACTTGGTACAAAACGGGTTATTGTTCTTGGAACATTAACGTTGATTGCGGGGTATGCGTTTGTTGCCTTCTCAGGGCATGATGTCTCAATGGTGTATGTAGGTTTAGCGACTATTGCCGTTGGTAACGGCCTCTTTAAAGCGAACCCTTCATCACTGTTATCAACCTGTTATGATAAAGATGACCCGCGGTTAGATGGTGCATTTACCATGTACTATATGTCCGTGAATATTGGTTCATTCTTTTCTATGCTTGCAACACCGTGGTTAGCAAAACACTATGGTTGGGATGTTGCATTCTCACTCAGTGTTGTTGGCCTTATTATTACGCTGATTAACTTCTATATGTGTAAGAAGTGGGTTTCCCAACATGGGTCAAAACCTGACTTTGCTCCGGTCATTATTTCACGGTTAGTTGCAACAGTCGCGGGTGTTATTGCCTTGATTGCAATTTCGACTTGGTTATTGCATAACCTAGGGGTAGCGCGTACAGCATTAGCGGTTATTTCTTTAGGTATTTTGGTTATCTTTATTAAAGAAACGCTAGCTCTTCAGGGGATTGCACGTCGGCGCATGGTGGTGGCTCTGATCTTGATGCTCGAAGCAATTGTCTTTTTTGTTTTGTATAGCCAAATGCCAACCTCACTCAACTTCTTTGCATTACATAACGTAGAGCATGAAGTGTTTGGTTTTTCTATCGAACCTGCACAGTATCAAGCACTAAACCCATTATGGATTATGATTGGTAGCCCAATATTAGCCGCAATTTATAATAAAATGGGTGATAACTTACCCATGCCGCATAAATTCGCGATTGGTATGGTGTTATGCTCTGCGGCATTCTTAGTACTACCGCTTGGCGCCAAATTTGCAAACGAAGCGGGGATTGTTTCTGTTGAATGGTTGATTATCTGTTATGGTTTTCAAAGCATTGGTGAACTGATGATCTCTGGTCTTGGGCTGGCAATGGTAGCTCAGTTAGTTCCACAGCGTTTAATGGGCTTTATTATGGGCGCGTGGTTCTTAACTAACTCAGCGGCTGCATTTATTGCGGGTTATGTCGCTTCTATGGCAGCAGCGCCAGAAGGGGAGCTGACCAGTAAGCTTGAGTCATTAGCGGTGTACAGTGATGTATTCTTGAAGATTGGTTTAGTGACAGGGGCTATTGCGATAGTCATGGTGTTAACTGCACCATTGTTAAATCGTATGACGCTGGAACGCGCAGAATAATGATTCAAAAAAGGGCCGAAAGGCCCTTTTTTAATATCATGGAAAGGCTAATTAAATAAGCGGTTATTAATGATTTTTAATGAGCGGTCACGGCCGTTAACTAAAAGGGTATTTGAAAAACGGCTATAAGCATCTGTTGAAATTCCGCCCATTAACACTGTTGGCGTAATTGCCGTTGCGGCAAAAATCACATCATCTGTATTTACCATTTGCTCTAATGATAAAATTTCCCCAATCTCAATGCCCATTTGCTGGCATCGAATGGCTTCTTGAGCGGCGAGTAGTTTATTTTCTTCGCTATCCCCCTTTGCTTTGTCACGAGGGACCAATCTTGCTTGCATATCACCGCCTAATGCACGAGCGATGGCCGCACTGATAATGCCTTCAGGTGCGCCACCAGTGCCATACATCATATCAATTGAATGCTCGGGTAGTATTGCCAGCAATGATGCCAATACATCACCATCAGGAATGGTAATCACGTTAGCACCAAAATTACGAATAGTTTTGATGATATGCTGATGGCGTGGTTTATCTAATACTGCGATTGATAAGTTTGAAATGGGTTTATTCAATGCAGCGGAAAGGAATTCTAAATTTTTTTCGAGGGGATTAGCGAGATGAACAGCCCCTTTTGCAGCGGCACCAACGACGAGTTTTTCCATGTACATGTCTGGTGCTTGGAGTAATGAACCTGTTGGAGCAGCAGCCAGTACGGCTATGGCATTGTGTTCATTACACGCAACCATACGAGTGCCATCAATGGGGTCAACCGCAATATCGAGCCCTTGGGCGCCTGATTTTTTACCTACTTGCTCGCCGATATAAAGCATCGGAGCATCATCAATTTCACCTTCACCAATCACAATTTTACCATGAAAATCAATTTCATTAAGACGATTTCTCATGGCTTCTACAGCGGCTTTATCGGCTGCATTTTTATCTTGTTTACCAACCCAATCGAAGGCAGCAACAGCGGCAACTTCGGTGACGGAAGCAATAGCAACAGCTAACTCATCACTAATTTTCATTTTTATAAATATCCCAGGTGCATAAAAGAAAAGTACTTAGGGATATGATACGTTTTTTGTGATCTATCTGGCAAATAATTGGTGATTAAATCAACGGGGAAAAGTTGAGGGGCGGCGGGTGAATATAAACCCGCCGCTCAATTTAAAGCATTTCAACAATAGCGATTCCACCGATAATGGAGATTAAAGCGGCAAGTGTACTTAATAACACGGTGCCTGCGGAGGTTTCAGTATAAGCTTGATTACTGATTGCTAAGGCGGGAACCGCAGTGGCGGTGGGTAATACGCCAATGATAAAGGCGGCTTTTAGGAGGTCATCTTGTAAACCTACTGCAAGACCTGTTGCCAAAATCAACGCGGCTTGAACAAAATTTTTAATAAAAACGTTAAATATAATTTCTTTACTAATAGTTAACTTAATACCGGATAGCAATAAACCAAGGAAAAATAAAGCAACACCACCTGCCGTTTTACCAAGCTCATTGACTGAATTCTGTAAGATTTCAGGTAACTTAACACCAAAAATAGCGAGCAAGGCGCCTAAAATAGGAAGGAATACTAAAGGTTGGGCAATAGCTTTACCGATTGATTTAATCACGCTATGCCCTTGTTGCGAGCCACTGATCATCAGCAAAGTAAATGGAATAATAATCACCGTATAAATAAGGTTTCCTAGCACCATAGCAATTAAACCTGATGAACCGACAGTAGCTAGTAAGACTGGTGGTCCACAATAAGCCATATCCGGAAAAGAAACAGATAGCGCTTGCATTGCTGCATCTTTTTTATTGTGTCGGAAGATAAACTTACCGAAAATGAAACCAATAATGTATGTAGCGATTAAACCGACGGCCAATGCTAACAAATAATCAATATTTAAGAGTACTGAGGGTGGTGCTTGTGCGGCGGCTAAAAATAATGCAAATGGTAAGGCTATTTTGACAACAAAGTCAGCGAATGCTTGTGAATATTCTCTTTTAATAAAACCGTATTTACCTGATAACCAACCAACAGCTAACCCTAAAACGATAGGACCAAGGGCGGCTAGAATAATGTGGAGTAGCATTATATTTTCCTTAAACTATTCGTCAGATTTTGATGTGTCAATAATTAGTTATGAGCCTGTTCATACTAAAGCGGTATCGAATATCTCTCATATTACTGTGGTTTAAATAAACTCATTTCACGTTGGAAGTGGTAGATATTTAACCTCTATCAATAGATAAACTTATAATTGATGGAAATCATAATTGATAAAATAATAAATAACTACCATCGTTTAAAGATGGTGTTTTTCTGTATGAATATTTGAAGCATGGAAGCATGATATAAATATCATAATTAGACTAATTTTGTTATTTAGAGCAACTCTAATTATAATTAGAGGAACTAAAAATAAATAGGTAAGTGTTAATTTAATATGTCAAATCATCATTAAATGATGATTAAGGATTTTCTTAGTTACTAAAACTTTCAATGGGGGTATTAGTAACTGAGATTGAAAGGGTAGGAAGCGTATTTTTTCAACTAAATACGTAGTATAAGGGTTATTTTGTAACAGTTTATTACATTGAGTTGGCAAGATAATCAATGCTATCTACACTAGCGGTAATCACAAAACCCTATTCTAGCTGTATTTTAGATTGTGAAATTTATTTTGAGGAAACCTATTTGTGGATACTTGGATACTAGTAGGAGTCGTATTAGTATGTTTGCTTGTGTTAGCACCAATATTGGCTATCATAGCAATCAGCCGAACGGGCCGTATGCAGTACCAAATTTCTGAATTAAACCAGAAAGTTTTCTCTCTAGAAACTCGTTTAGGCCAATATCAGCAATCGAATGTTACGCCTTCGAAAAATGTTGCCAGTTCGTCTGATGACCAACAAGGCATTTTTGGGGTAACAGATGAGCTAGAACAGGCAGTTACAAACGTACCAATCCAATCTAGTCCAGTAAGTGAGCCTGAACCATCATTTAAACCCTTATCCGGCGATACTGCATATCAGCAATCTGAAAAAGCAGCTGATTCTACAAACCAAACCATTCCAGTGCCGGCATATACGCAATCAGCAATTGTAGGCTCTCAAGCACGTAGCGGGGTGGACCCAAATCGGTTTAATAAAGCGACTAAACCAAATCGTTTTAATGATCAGGAAGTAGATACATCTACTCAGGGTCAATTTAATCAAAAAACGACGGGAAATAATGAGTCTATATTTGGGCATTTCTTTAGTTGGTTACTAAAAGGGAACCCAGTTGCCAAAATAGGGATACTATTATTATTCCTAGGGGTCGCGTATTTATTAAATTACAGTGTGCAAAATGAGATTATTTCCCCCCAAATACGCTTAATTTTTAGCGCGGTAGGTTGTTTAGTTTTATTAGGAATTGGCTGGCGATTACGTAATAAGAAACCATTATTTGGGCTTATCCTTCAAGGTGGAGGGGTAGGCTGTTTATATATCACCATTTTTGCTGCCTTTAAGTTATATACCATGTTGCCTTATAGCATGGCATTTGTGTTTATGTTGTTGATTTGTGCAGCGAGTATTGCCTTAGCATTATTACAACGTACGATTAGCTTGGCTATTCTTGCTTCTCTTGGTGGTTATTTGGCTCCTGTTTTACTTTCGACGGGAGGGGGTAGCCATGTAATTTTGTTTTCTTATTACCTAATGTTGTCGATTGGGATTTTAATTATTAGTGTATGGCAAGCTTGGCGCCCTCTGAATTTAGTTGGTATGGTGATGACCTATGGTGTCGCTATTTTATGGGGTTTGAGCAATTACCAATCTGATTATTACATCTCCTGTCAATTATTTATCATTGCTAATTTAGTAGTATTTAATGCGTTAACACAATTATTTTCACTCCGCTTTGAGCACGACAAGCAATTAATTGTTGATAATACATTGTTGTTTGTACCGCCATTAATCAGTATTGCCCTTCAATTCTTTATTGCGGATGATGTAGGTTTATTGCCTGCATTTATTTCTCTGTTAATTGGTTTATTGTACTTGGTTGCTGGGTTGCAGGTACATAAGCGCTATAAAGAGGTCGGTAAGAATATGGCTTTAGCAAATATTCTTATTGGTGCAGGTTTTGTAACACTGGCTATCCCATTGGCATTGACACTTGAATGGACATCAATTGTTTGGTCATTAGAAGGGTTATTACTACTCTGGCTTGGTTTACAACAGGGGCAGAAAAAAATGGCTACGGTTGGTTCATTATTAATTGTAATCAGTGCGATTACGTTACTAATGGACTACCCTTACGTATATTGGAGCCGAAGCAGTACTTATATGGTGCCATTATTATTGGTAGCTTGTTTTGGTGCTGGTGGGTTATTTCATATTCGCCGCAAAGAAAACAGTAACTTTGCCCTATTTAGTTATGGTTTTTTATTTTTAGGTTTGCTTACATGGCTCTGCTGGTTACCACTATTTACTGATATTTTATCGTGGAGTCGGGAGTCTGAAGGCTTTATAATATTAGTGTTAGTGGTGATCTCCGTCTGGTTATGGCGTCTATATGCTATTCGAATTAACTGGATACCTTTGTTATTTTGCCAATCAATTTTATGGGTTGCTGGTTACTATTACCTTGGTTTAGATTTCTTATATGATAAAAACCCAATGGGGCGCGGGGAAAACTCATTAATATGGGCGGTGATACTCGGTAGCTCAATTTTGTTTGTTATTCATGCGTATAAACTTCGTAATCAATGGATGCAATGGACCCTCCATGGCGCTAACTTGTGGTTAATCCTTGTATTTATTTTGACCCAAGTAAATTGGTTTGTCTCTATTTTACCTTGGGGTATGCATGAGATGGGCTATTTTATTTATGTGATGGCGATAACCTTAACTATCTTAGCCCTGTATTGGTTACAGCAAAATAAAATGCCACCAATGAAACGTAATGGGTTAATGTATTGGTATTGGATGCTTCCTGTTGCTATCGGGTTAATTATATTATCTGCTTACGCTAATTTAGAAGATGGCAAATTAACATTCTGGAATTATATTCCATTAATTAATCCATTAGATGAGGCGGGCTTATTCAGTATTGCTGCCCTTATTCTGATGCAAAAAGGTTTTGTGCAAAAAATACGTAAGGCTACAGAGGTAGATTATTGGATAATCCGAGGTTTATTGGTCTCAATTATTCTATTATCAGCATTTTGGTTTAACGGTATTTTAATTCGCGCAGTAGCTGATTTTGCTGGGCTAAGTTGGAATTATGCGGTGCTTTATGATTCTCGTTTGATTCAAACTGTTTTATCCATTAGCTGGGCGCTTGCTGCATTGCTTTGCATTGTTATTGCAGCGATGAAAAAAAGTCGTATCTGGTGGTTTATGGGGGCCAGTATTTTCGCATGTGTTATCGCTAAATTATTCTTAGTGGATATTCATGGACAAGGGGGGATATCTCGCGCTATCTCCTTTATCGGTGTTGCATTATTGATATTAATTGTTGGGTACTTTTCACCATTACCGCCAAAGGATATAAAAGAGAAAGTCGAACAGGAGACGCAATCATGAGACAAATAAAAAGTAAAAGGCTAGGAGGGCTATTTGCTGTCTTCTTGTTGTCATCATTGTTTTCTAGCTACCTTAATGCTGGAACACCGAAAGAAAATACGCCTTATAGTTTTTACCAAGGGATGGAAATTGATATTCCAGATACATCAGAGCCATTTTATTGGTTAGAAGTTCCTACAAGTGCTTATATAAATTCAGCATATCCAAATACATTGCAAGATGTTCGGGTATTTAATGGTACGGGGGATGAAATACCTTCTGTACTTTTTTATGATGCTGAAAAGTCTATTTCTAGCAATAAAGTCTCATTTGCTCCTCAGCGCTTAGTGACTCAACTGGATAATGTAAATTCTCGTGAGGACATCCGTAGAGAAAAGCAGCATCTGCTTGTTGAGACGGTACCAGGTAAAGTCGATCGTATTGAATTACCAAATATACAACTAAAAGATAATGCTGCTTATCATGCTTATTTATTAACGCGAGATCAAAGCCAAGCCCAAAATACGCCAGTTCAAAAATTAACATTGGAGTGGGCAAAAACGGAGGAAGAGTGGCAAGGAAAAGTCTTTGTTTTTGCAAGTGATGATAAAGAAAAATGGTTAAATATCGCAACTAATCAACCTATCATGAATTTGAAATTAAATTCAGAAACAATTGCGAGTAATAATATTGAGTTGTTAAATGGCAATTCTAAAGCGCTAAGCGCGCCATATCTAATGGCCGTTATTGTCAGTGCGCCAGATGTAACGCTACCTGAGTTAGTGAAGGTCAAGGCGCTATCTAACACACTGAACTCAACTCGCCGACAAGAAATATTCAATTTTGAAATGACAAATGATGGGGTTTCAAAAGACCATATTATATATCAATTACCCACGACCCAACCATTAGGTGAATTGCAAATTCATTTACAGCAATCAAATCGAGTTATTCCATTAAAGGTTGAATATTCATCAGATAAAGGGGATGTTTGGAAACCATTAGCTAATCTTGTTGCTTATAACCAAACAATAGATGGGGAACTAGTCAGTAATCCAAGCATCAATCTTTATGGGGAAATGGTTAATAAAGTTAGAGTATCTGCACTTAAAGGTAGTTGGGAAGATCAGCCGCCGCGGCTTATCGGTAAGCGTGATGGGTATAATCTTATCGTTAATTTACAAGGCGCTGCACCTTACTTGCTAGTGTGGGGGAATAAGCAAGCAGAGTTTGATAAATTAACATATAACCAACTAGTTGGGCAGGCTTATAGTGTTGACGAGTTAATGTCGCATTATCCCCAGTTATATCCTAATAATGAAGTGATTGAGCTCGGTGGTGCTGAAAGGTTAACCGTAGCCAAACAAGTCGATGATACCTCTAATTGGATAACAGTTTCGTTATGGGTCTTATTATTTTTAGGGATACTCGCGTTATTGTACTTCTGCTGGTACCTTTTAAAAGAAGTTGTCCACTTCCCCTAAAATAAGACAGCTATAATTAGATTTTCTGCCCTAAAATTTGCAGAGGTCATGATGAAAAAAGCTCGTTTTACTGAAACTCAAATCGTTAATATTTTAAAACTCGCTGATTCTGGTATGAAAGTGGAAGATATTTGCCGCCAAAATGGGATCAGCAACGCCACTTATTATAATTGGAAATCAAAGTATGGTGGCATGGAAGCGAATGATGTTAAACGATTAAAAGAGCTTGAAGATGAAAATGCGAAACTGAAAAAGCTCTTTGCGGAAGTTAGCCTTGAAAACCACGCGATGAAGGAGCTTTTCGCAAAAAAGGGTTGGTAGTGGCTGAAAAGAGATCCTGTGCTCAATCATTAAAAGAGGCAGGCTTATCAGTCATTAAGGCTTGTAAGCTAACGTCGTTGTCACGAGCCACGTTTTACCATCAGCAAATAGATTGGCGTAAAAAAGACCA
>NZ_JBIXLP010000025.1:0-6183 GCF_053543535.1 Providencia sp. AGC89 | reverse complement strand
TGTGTCACTCAGAACCTCGGCTGACGTTTAGTCTTAAAGACCAAGCTTATTTTTTAACACTTCATACGGTGTTTTACCAGCATGAGCTGAGTGGGGGCGATGACAATTATAAAATGCCTCCCATTCAGCTAATTTTTCGTGTAAATCGACATCATCCTTATAATCGATTAATTGATAAAATTCCTGTTTATCTGTTAAATGAGAACGCTCTACTTTCCCATTCAATCTGGGGGTAGCTGGCTTAATATAGACATGCTCCATCCCTAGATCATGAATATGCCAATTAAATTTCGATTGGAATTCGTGCCCATTATCCGTTCTAATCGTTTTGATTCTAAAGGGAAATTTATTTACAACATAATTAATAAAATCAATAGCATTAGCCTGATTGTGCCTTTCATAAATTTTAAGTGCTCTGATCCGTGTCGCATCATCAATTGCTGTATATTGAAAACGTTTAATTCGTTGTCCATCAGGCGTATTAAAAAATAAAAACTTCACATCAACCTGAACATGGTGCCCTGGCACTTGTTTCTGATAACGTTTAAATAGTGGTTTAGAGCGACTTCGCTGATTTTGGGGAAGTTGGTTTAATTTGTTTCTGAGCAATACATAATAGCAGCCAGAGCGTGATATTTTGATGTTATGAAACCGTAGAAGATACCAAGCGATACGTTGGGGACCAAAATGGTAAGTCGTACGCAGATAAATAACCAGCTCTTCGATGTGTTTTGCAACTCTTCTGGTTGGATTTTCAGGGCAGGGTTTATTGTTGATTAATCCTTTCTCGCCATCTCGTTCATAAGCTCTTTTCCAAGTATAAAAAGTTTCTCTACTGATCCCAAAATGACGACAAGTTTTAGCAATATTTTTGCTCTCACGGGCATGATTTAAGATTTTTGTTTTATGTGCAATATCTCGTTTAGCTTTAATGTTCATCATATCTGACCTCCGGCTACAATTAGAAAAAACTAATTGTCAACCGAAGTCCAGACTTTCATAGTATAGCTTGCTCACTAACTTCATCGTAAGTGAATTTTTGTCCATCCAGTTCGTAATTAAACGTTCCTCTTTCACCTAGGCCATCAATTTTCCACCCTCTTCTGAATGAATTATTGGAAACTTTGGTTTTTAGTCCGTTATCATCAAACCATGCAAGCTTAATCGCGGTTGAGCCATCATCACAAAAAATATCCATAAAACCTCTCACTTATTACTCACAATGAGTACTTGAACAGCAATATAAAATACTCAAACTGAGTAACAACCCCAAAAAACAGATGAGTACGACTCAATGTGAGTAATTAAAACCACTATAAATTGACTCAAATTGAGTAACTAAAAATCTAATTACTCAATCTGATGAACTCAAACAAAGATAACACCATATTCATATCATATCAATTGCCATTTAATGCATATGAATATTATATATATATTATAGTAATATTACTTTAATACAGTTTTACGTTAATAATTTTCATTGACATTATTGGAAAGAGTACTAATATGAAAGGTGATATTAATATTGAAATGGGTGTAAAATGATATTAACAATAGCAAATACAAAAGGGGGTGTTGGTAAGTCAACACTCGCTGTCAATATAGCCGCAGCTAGGGCTAGGCAAGGTAAAAAGGTTTGGCTGATCGATGGTGATAAACAAGGTTCATCACAGACAGCCATATTAGTTCGATCAGAAGATGGCATTGAGCCAGGTATTGCATGTTCACATTATCCTGATGGCCCAGTTTTAAGAACTCAACTTTTACAACAGAAAAATAACTTTGATGATGTGATTATTGAATGTGGTGGTAGGGATTCAACAGCTATGAGGGCAGCATTAACAATAACAGATGTATTATTAGTTCCTTCAGCTCCGGGAAATTTTGAAGCATGGGCGATGGATGCCAATGTGGAATTAATAAAAGAAGCTAGGAGCATAAGAGATAATCTTGTTTGTTATTCATTACTAAACAAGGGTGATACTCACGCTCGCTCAAAAGATAATCCTGAAATGTTAGCAATGATGAAAGATTACGAGGAAGACCTTCCAATCCTAGAGTTCGTTATTCATCAAAGAAAAGCTTTCGGTTATGCAGCAGGGGAAGGGCGAACAGTAGATGAACTCAAAGGGAAAATTAGAGATAAAGTAGCTATTGAAGAATTAAAACAGTTAATGAAAAAACTATTTAGCAATTAAACCAATATCATTATAATATTAATTTAATACAGAAAAACATCAATGCAATATGCTTTAGTAAGGAAAAAAATTTATGACTCAGTCACGTTTTAGAAAAAAACCAGAAGTAGGAATCAATAAAGATTCACAGAATGACGCTATAACGGATTTTATCAACGCCGCTCCAGATGCAAAAGTAAAAGAGAAGAAGGGGGTTGTTAAAGGTAAAAGACAGCAAATATCGATAACCATGCCACCTGACATCTTAGAACAGATTGATGAAGCTGCGGCACAAAATGGTCAGTCAAGGGCTGCATATATCATCATGTCTTGTATAAATACATTGAATAATGGTTTACAAATACACGGTAAAAAAACATCAGATTAATATTACTTGTGCATAAAATGCAATGAAATTGATATTATTTTAAAATCAATTTAGGATTAAATGATTTTATTTTACCTACTAGATATCATATGAGTGTGACTACGCACTCAGGAGTATCAGGATATGAACATAATCACGCCGTTGGCGTGAGCACCGCGGCAAAGCCGCTCTATATCTAGGCAACACCCTTCTCGTCTTTTTATACTCTGCTTCATGTATACTTCCAGACCCGCTAAACTGCTATTTCAATATGACGACGGATGGAACCGCTTCATTGATAACAACCCTGTCGATGAATGGCAACTCCTCTGTGTTGAAAAGATGCTAGCCTGTAGCACCTGCGCTATGGGCGTTCGACGTTATTGCTGTTCTTCACCATCAAGACGATAGTCTCGCAAATTTGTTATTTTTATATTTTAAAATAATATTCTTTATATGTGAATATATCATTATTCTAATTTCTATATTCATAATATTATTTAGTGTAAAGTTCGATATAATTTAAATTTTGGATTTCAATATTTTATATCCAATAATACAGCATAGCATTATTTAATTTTATTTTGACTAAGCATAACATATAGTGATCGACCGATTTATAATTTCGTGAATCGTATGTTTTAATATAAGTATATTTTACCATTAAAAGGATATCTTGTATGAAAAAAAATGTATTAGCCCTATGCGCTGCTGTTACTCTATTTGTATTTTCAACCACATCGTCATTTGCGGCGGGATGGGTGCTAGTAAAATCAAGTAAAGCAGGAAAAATGACATTATGTACATATTATAATCCCAAAACAATTCAATCAAAGAGTGTATATGTTAAAGGAAAAAATTGCCCTGGTTATATGTAATGAATTTATTATGTGAACATGTAATATTTATTAATTAAATGTTTTTAAATTGATTGAACATTTAATGTCAAAAGACCAGAGTTTTAAAGTAGTCTTTAATTTTATTCTAATAAGAGGTGCGTTTTACAAGCGGACCTCTTATATATTACTATTGATGTTACAACACAGTTCATAGTTAGATTTAAGTACGATAGAAACTCATTGCTGTTACATGTTTCTCTTAACACAGGACTGAGAAAATCGTCCACTCTCCTTTAATTTATTCATAACATTAAGAGTTAATTGCAACACTCGCGATGCAACCAATGGGATAACCAAAGTATTAAGTACTAATACATAGGCTTGGTAGAACTATTGAACTGAGATGAATATGATATATCTTTAAGGTATAACTATATAATAAGTATATTTTAGTTATCAATTTTCATATCATTGGAGTTATATTTTTGATTTAAACGATACACTGTCATTTAAATCACAATGGAAGGTTCTTGAATGGAGTGGCGAATGGAGTTTGGCGCGATTAAATATTTATCTCGTAGATTATAATCAACACTGATAGTCAGCTTTGAGCAAAAAGATGAAGCAAAGCATAGATCGCACAATAATGATCAGCAATATTCTGAAAAAGATACAGTTTAAACCTTAAAATGAATTAACATTGATGAAAACTTAAGCTTAATTTAGTCAAAAATGCAAAGGGATATTTATGATTCCAACGTTCACTAAAGCAAAATTTTGGAAATGTGCACTTCAAGTTAATCCCTCGAACTACATTAGTTATAGAGGGAAACAACAAGGGTTGACTGAGGATAAATACAACCAAAAACTTCTAGAAGTTTGCCTTGAAGAAAACATCAAAGTTGTTGGCCTTGCAGACCACGGAAATGTTGGCTCAGTAAACAAAATTCGAGCCTTAATGTCCAAGCATGGCATTGTTGTTTTTCCAGGGTTTGAAATTGCGTCGAGTGAAAAGGTGCATTTAGTTTGTCTTTTTCATGAAGACGAAACAGTTAAAAATCTTGAGCACTATCTTTACGAACTAAATATTGATCCTAACCAAGGCACATTGCCTTCACCACATAGTGCAGACTATATTTTAAATAAAGTGCGTGATAAAGGAGGATTCATATATGCAGCCCATTGCACAGACGACAATGGGGTACTCAAACAAAAACTGAACAATATTTGGAAAAATGAGTTATTAGTTGCAGCTTAAATCCCGACAACACTTCAAGCAATAAAAGAACAAGGTGACCAAGCAAACTTTCAAATTCTGACAAACAAAGACATGGCGTATCATCGAAATGTTCCTATGGCGTTAATTAACGCAAAGGATATTGAAGAGCCTGAAACTTTAAGGAAAGACAACGCGTCGTGTTTAATCAAAATGACAATACCCAGTTTTTCAGCATTTAAGCAAGCATTTAATGATCCAGAATCAAGGGTCAGATTAAACTCAGACATCAGCGAACAGTATTACTCTAGGTTGGAGTCTGTTGTTTTTATTGGCGGGTACTTAGGCGGCGTCGAAATAGACTTTTCCGAACACCTAAATACCGTTATTGGAGGTAGAGGTACGGGTTTGAATGTATTCGTTACGCGCTCGATATTACTCCAATCGGCAAGCAAGCCAGTGAACAACACGAGAAAATAGTCAAATCGAACTTAAGCACTGGACAAATCAAACTTTCGATAAAGTCGACAACTAAGCATGGTAATAACTATCAGATTACAAGGAGGTATGGACAATCTCCTATTATTACAGAAATGTCAGGGCAAATATCAAGCTTCGTACCTAGTGATTTATTGCCAGAAATCGAAATATTTGGACAGAATGAAATTCATGAAATTGATAAAGATTCTAGTGAACAGTTAAAAGTCGTCGATAGATTCTTGAACAGGGGCAAGATTGAGCAAGAGTTTGGCGTTGTCAAAATTGTAGACGATTTAGCTCAGGTCAGGCAGAAAATAGTAGATTTAACAGTCCAGTCATCAGATCTTGAGTCCGATGTTAAACGGCTTGAACAACTGGAAGAGGATGCTAAACGCTTTAAGGAATTGGGAATTGATGAACAACTAAAAATTTTGCCGTTGCTCGCATCAGAGAAAACGCTATTTAGAACCGTAAGTGAAATGCTTTTTGATTTTTCCACCGCATTAGGTGAGATGGTAGAAGGTATTCCCTCAACAGACTACATTTTGGAAGAAGATATCAAGGATTTTCCCGATATATTAATCTTTAGAGAACTTAGAAACATCATCACAAATTTGAACAAAGATTTAGGTACTATGCTATGTCCACTCCCCTTTAATTGAGACACGTTAAATTAGAGTTTTCTAACTGTTGACGATAGGCCTCCGGTGGGAGGTGATTTAAACTTTCATGGGTTCGATTTTGGTTATAATCTTGCAGCCAAAACCACGCTAATTCTCGCACTTGGCTTAATGATTCAAATAAATACGCATTTAAAAACTCTCGACGGAACGAACCATTAAAACGTTCGATAAACCCATTTTGCTGCGGTTTTCCCGGTTGAATATGGCACAGTAAAATTTGGTTATCTTCACAATAATTCAATAAGTTAACTGAAATGAGTTCAGGGCCATTATCGACTCGGATCTGTTTCGGTAACCCTCTTTCGGCTTTTAAACGTTCAAGCACCCTGATGACGCGTTCAGCCGGTAATGACGTATCAACCTCAATCGCCAAGCATTCACGCGTTCCTTCATCAATAATGTTGAGAGTTCTGAAGCG
>NZ_JBIXLP010000024.1:0-3954 GCF_053543535.1 Providencia sp. AGC89 | reverse complement strand
GTGTCAAATACCGTACGACGATTATGCCGGGTGCAGTACGCTATGATAAATACGGTCAGCCGAACGGGACTGTCACGGAATCGGATGTCGCCGATACGTTAAAACGCATACAAAGACTAGCTAAACAACAATCACGACCCGCATGACAAAAGTAATAAATCCCCCGATTTCTGTTGAAGAAAAAAATCATTGGTTAGGTAAATTAGCCTTTGCCGCTTTAGTCGCGCTCAAACTGGCGCAATGGGATGGAAAAGCGGCTCGAAACGCCCAGTCTGAAAATCTTTTTCTGCTTCGCTGGCTACAAACAGCACTCAAACAAAAACGGTTTCACCGCTGTGTCGTCCATGATTTTGAATGGCTCATCCATCTGGGGCAACAACGATTAATGACCTCAAAATTAAAATCACGGTTAGAATATCTGTGGCGTTCGTGTTGTTGTGATTTGGCTAGCCAAAATGATTTGTTTCGCTTAACTTACGCGACTGAACTACTTAAAGATTTGGGCTGGGACAGTGTGGTACTCAGTGAAGACCGCTGGCAAAAACTGATAATGAAAAAGCCGATAGTCACTGCAATTCCTACCTTCTATGTGACTGCCTCTGCTTTAACCACGGGGTTTAGTGATGACGGAAAACAGATAGACTCGGTGGCGTTTTGGGTACTGGGTGATAAAGCACAATTTAGTGAAGTCATCAAACAACACCATCTTCAGGGCGAATTTGATGACGCTTTGCCGCGCTATCATTTATTGCCGTTGTAGTTGGCGTCACTCGTTTTCCTTTTTTTATCAATAAGAGGAAAGGCCGATGACCAGAAAAAAATCGAAAATACGTACATTAAGGCAGCATTTGACTGAGTTTAAAAACCAACCACATCGTTGCACGTGTTGCCAGATTAAGCTAAATCGGGTGTCGTTAATGCTAGATGGTGTCGCTATCCATAAAGAGGATATCAGTCACCTGTCACAGCAGCTGACTGACGAGGAGTGGCATACCCTGCAAACGACGCGATTGAAGGTGCTGTGCCGCTTTTGCCGTGAATTGCATACGCCACCCTTACCTGTCTTTTTTGATTTGGTGGGTTTTCAGCACTATTTATTAGTCGATTTATCCATGAAGCCGTGTTCAGTACGAGAATATGTCATACGATTACGCCGTATTGATACGTTGTTGGTGACGCTCAATATCGACATGCCTCGATTGAATGTGACTCAGATTAAAGGTATTTTGGCTGAACATTATTCAAAGCAATCATTAAACAATGCAGGACCGGCATTAAATCAATACGCGGACTATGTCACGGAATGCTTAGTGAATGATATGGCAGCCGGGAAGGCATGCTTTAATGTGAGGAGTTGATGGTGTTTATCATTTTAATGACGACGCAAGTCATTGTGTTTTGCTTGATGTTATTTGTGTATCTGCGTTCGCGTCTTCATGGTGGGTCAGATAAATATTTAAATACATTGATTTTTTGTTTTATTTTATTAACGGTAACTCTCATTATCACGCAATCGCCAGCTCCCCGTTTATGGAATGAAATGTAAAGCTAATCCTTGAATGGTTTGTCATTTAGACGTGAATCCGTGTCAATTTTGTTAAATCTCCTGACCGTTTGGTGAATAAGGTTAACATTTACCATGATTTGATTGACATGGTGACTTAGACTAAAACGCATTTAATTTTTTATTTATCGTCCATTAGCTAACTAATTCATTGAAATTGTGTCATTAAATGCATTGAGTCTGTGGACGAAAATGCAAATTAGACTTCACACGAACATTGAAATCCGAAAAACAGACAGAAAATTAATTCTGCGTTATGATGCACAGTCTTTCGTGAGGAGTGAGTAACCGAATAATGAAACCTAAGCACACGCCGACGGCACATGATGCGGCTTTTAAAGGGTTTATGACGCAGATTGACAGCGCAAAGGACTTTTTTGACATTCACCTGCCTGATCACATCAAAGCGTTGTGTGATTTCAGCACATTGGCACTGACAAATTCCTCGTTTATCGATAAACAGCTGCGGTCTCGATTATCCGATGTGCTCTATTCGGTGCAAACCACCGAAGGTGAAGGGTATATCTATCTTCTCGTCGAGCACCAGTCCACGCCCGATAAACTCATGGCCTGGAGACTCATGCACTATGCTTTCTTAGCCATGAACCAACATCTTCAGCAAGGGCATAAAACATTACCGTTAGTCGTGCCGGTACTGTTTTATCACGGTGGTCGTTCACCCTACCCCTATTCTCAATTGTGGACCGATTGTTTTCCATTAGCTGATATGGCTAATGAATTATATACCCAGCCGTTCCCGTTGGTTGATGTAACGGTGATTGATGATAATGAGTTGGTGAATCATCGCAAAGTGGCCGTGATGGAGCTGGCGATGAAGCACAAATATTTGCGGGATGAATTTGACACGATTATCCCCTTATTGGCACAAGCGCTCAATCAACAGTATAATAGTGATAACGACATCATCACTATCCTCAATTACCTGTTCATTGCACTGGACTCCCCCAACTTTGAACATATTGTCCAGCAATTGAGTGAACAGGCAGAAAGGCATAAGGAGGCAATAATGAATATTGCACAACGCTTACAAGATAAAGGCGAGAAGATTGGCTGGGAAAAAGGTCTAGAGCAAGGTATTGAACAAGGTATTGAACAAGGTATCGAAAAAGGTATGCGTGATGCCAAGATTATGATGGCACGTAACTTGCTTAAAAATGGGGTTAGTCTTGACCTTATTGTTGAAAGTACTGGTTTAAGTCGCGAAGAGCTCATTTCCCTGCAGTAGTCTGACTCTATTCTTTTTTCATTTTTATGCTTAACGCAAACGTCGCTAGCTCAATGAGTTTAGCGATGTTTTGCGCTCTTTCAGGGGGCAGTTTGGGAGAAATCTGCCTTTATGAATCGATTGTTCAATGTAGAGACTGTTTTAGTTGACCACTACACAGTTGAGCAAAAAGCAGTCATAGCGATTATTTGCAACAAGCCCAAGAAAAGTGTGTCACTCAGAACCTCGGCTGACGTTTAGTCTTAAAGACCAAGCTTATTTTTTAACACTTCATACGGTGTTTTACCAGCATGAGCTGAGTGGGGGCGATGACAATTATAAAATGCCTCCCATTCAGCTAATTTTTCGTGTAAATCGACATCATCCTTATAATCGATTAATTGATAAAATTCCTGTTTATCTGTTAAATGAGAACGCTCTACTTTCCCATTCAATCTGGGGGTAGCTGGCTTAATATAGACATGCTCCATCCCTAGATCATGAATATGCCAATTAAATTTCGATTGGAATTCGTGCCCATTATCCGTTCTAATCGTTTTGATTCTAAAGGGAAATTTATTTACAACATAATTAATAAAATCAATAGCATTAGCCTGATTGTGCCTTTCATAAATTTTAAGTGCTCTGATCCGTGTCGCATCATCAATTGCTGTATATTGAAAACGTTTAATTCGTTGTCCATCAGGCGTATTAAAAAATAAAAACTTCACATCAACCTGAACATGGTGCCCTGGCACTTGTTTCTGATAACGTTTAAATAGTGGTTTAGAGCGACTTCGCTGATTTTGGGGAAGTTGGTTTAATTTGTTTCTGAGCAATACATAATAGCAGCCAGAGCGTGATATTTTGATGTTATGAAACCGTAGAAGATACCAAGCGATACGTTGGGGACCAAAATGGTAAGTCGTACGCAGATAAATAACCAGCTCTTCGATGTGTTTTGCAACTCTTCTGGTTGGATTTTCAGGGCAGGGTTTATTGTTGATTAATCCTTTCTCGCCATCTCGTTCATAAGCTCTTTTCCAAGTATAAAAAGTTTCTCTACTGATCCCAAAATGACGACAAGTTTTAGCAATATTTTTGCTCTCACGGGCATGATTTAAGATTTTTGTTTTATGTGCAATATCTCGTTTAGCTTTAATGT
>NZ_JBIXLP010000023.1:0-1364 GCF_053543535.1 Providencia sp. AGC89 | reverse complement strand
TCACCGTCAGTGTTGGCGAGTTACCTGCTGCTGTTGGGGCAATAGGGCTAAGCTCCAGTGTGCTAATTTGCGTCACTTGGTTGGTATTTTGTACGTGAACAGTGATAGCTTGGCTTGCTATTGAGTTTACTGTGGCTTTCAGTGTATCAGGCCCCAGTTTATTTAACGGCAATGTTGCTGTGTAGTTGCCGTTATTGTGATCTACCCATGCCACACTGCCCGTTTGGCTATGTTGTAGCGCAATATGTTTACTGCTAACTCCTTTGAGTGGGTTGTGGAAGGTATCTTTTAAGCTGACGGTCAGTTGCACATTCGCGCCAGATGTTAACATTGTTTTTGGTGCACTTAGTACCACGCTGCTAACAACACCTTGCTTGTCTTTTATGCCACTGCCATCTGTCGTTGCGGTAACGGTATCGGCTTGCGCCACGTTTAGCGTTTTTTGGTTGGATTTTAGCCCATTGGCAGAAATAACCACCTCATGAGCACCACTGAGTTGCCCCGGTAATGTTCCTGTGTAGCTGCCATCCGCTTGTTGATTGACGTTAATTTTTTTCGGTTTAAGCTGATCGATTGCGACCTCAACCTGTTGGATGCCGTCAACCGGGTTCCCTTGAACATCGGCTAAGGTAAACGTTAAGGTACTTTCTGCCCCTGCGCCTACAGAAGGGGTTATATGGGTGATAACAACCTTGTTGATGTGTTTATCTCCTTGTGTTTTTTTCACGTCAATCTTAACCGGATCACTTTGCGAACTGTTAACCTTAGCGACTAAGAGGTCTTCACCCAATGCCGTTAACATTAAGTCCGCAATGTAGGTCCCATCTTTGTTATCAACCCAAAGCACATTACCGGTTTGGTTGTGGGTTAATTTGATGTTTTTAACATCAATACCACTTAGAGGGTTATCAAACGCATCTTTTAAGGTCAGCGTCAGTCTTACACTATCCCCTGATTTCAGGTTTTGAGTTGATACCGCTGTGAGCTCGGCGGTTTTGACCACGCCGCGTGCACCCTGCGTACCCGTTCCCGAGGTGTTGGTTGCCGTGATGACAGAAGCCACATTAACTTCCCACGTTTGCTGTGCGGTTTGTTTATAGGCAGTCACTTTAACCGTATATTTACCGACTTTTTGCGGTGGCAAGGTCACGGTGTAAGCCCCTTTTGAAGTTAAGGATTCAGTGAAAATGGCGTCTATCAGTGCACCATTGAGCGTGACCTTAAAGTCATCAGCAATTTGCGTGACACCATGTTGATTGATATCAAGAGCTTTCACCGTCAGTGTTGGCGAGTTACCTGCTGCTGTTGGGGCAATAGGGCTAAGCTCCAGTGTGCTAATTTGCGTCACTTGGTTGGTATTTTGT
>NZ_JBIXLP010000022.1:0-4410 GCF_053543535.1 Providencia sp. AGC89 | reverse complement strand
GTGTTTGCCAATCCAATTGCGCAAGGAGCATGCGCCGCAGATGCGATTGCCAGTATTGGCAGCAAGCCTTTAAATGCGCTCTTTTGGTGTGCGGGTTCTCAAGGCAGTATGTATCCGTTTACGGGGTATACGGGCAATGAATTTAGTCCGCAGGCTTCCTCGGTTCTTCTTTCTGAGCGCATGGCATTTAAGTTGCATCGGCAAGGGTTGGTGATGAACAGCGTCGGGAAAAATCAGGAGGTGTGTTACACCTATCCGTCCCCGATTATCCCGAAAGACCGTTATCGCTATCAAATGGTAAACATGTACCCCGATACGGCCCAGTGTCATCCCTTTGGTCGTTCCGTGATGCGCTGGCAAACCGGGCATGCTTCACCCAACAGTCGTAAAAACTTCGGTTATCTCATCTGGCGTAAACGTAACTGCGTTTTCCTCTAATACGAGGTCCTTTTCATGAAATCCGTTTTCTTTTTATTCGCAAGCCTAGTGCTTGCGCCAGTTGGTTATGCCTTAACGGATGACCAACAGTTTTTAGAACAGCTGCGTGACCAAAGCGCGACCTTGCGGGAACAGTCCTTGCCGCCGGATGGCTTTAAGCCACCGGAAATCTCGGCCAAGGATAAAGCCTGGATTGATAGCTTATTAGCCAAGCAGCAGCAAGCGCAGCAACAAGTTGCCGATGCGGCTAAAGCGCAAACAGCTCAGGAAACTCCGTTTGTCTATTTTGTGTCGTTTTCTATTCCCGAAGCGGGACTCAAACAGATGGTGCCAGAGGCCACGCAGCTTGGTATCCCCACATTGATTAATGGGCTGATTGACAATGACTTTCGTAAAACAGCCAGTGCCGTGTTTGAACTGACGAAAGACAGTGGTGAAGGGGGCGTGCAAATCGACCCGAAAACCTTTGCACAATACAGCATTACGCAAGTGCCTGCACTGGTGGTGCGCTGTGATCACGGCTTTGATGTGATATACGGCAATATTCGTTTGATATCCGCCATTGAACGGATTGCCAGCAGTGGCGATTGTCATGAGGTTGCCCGAGATTGGGTAGTATCGAAGGAGCCGCAATGAAACGGTTATTGATTGCATTATGGGGGGTGGGGGCTCTGTCACTGGGGTTTGCGGGCAATGATTATAAAGCCGGATCGGAATTTGCCAGCGGCCTGAAAAACAAAGGTACAGACACGATAAAAAACACCAACCCCGCCAATATCATACCTAATTATACCGCTAATCCGTCAGAAAGCGGCTATTACGGTGGGGTGACGTCAGGCGCAGCCTCGGGGCTAGAAAATGCCGGTATGAAAGCCATGAATGAGACGGAGGCGGGGCAAACCACGATGGAGGTGATGAAAAGTCGTCCGCCAGATAAGTTGGATTTGGACGCCCCGTTCTTAAAAGCGGGCATTGATATGCGAGAAAAGGCGGAGTCAGAAAGCGGGCAAATCACGGTGCCTTGTCAGGATGTGACGCTGGATAAAACTGAAATCACGTCACATCAATGTGAACGAACCCCTGCAGCCAGTTTAGCGTGTACGCGTACAGCCAAAATTACATGGGAGGAAACGGATGGCTGGGCGATGCAAGAGATTACTATCCCTAGCACACAAATTAAATTTCGAAAAATCAAAAAGGGCGAAATCGCAGGAGACTTTAACTTAGACAAAAAAGGAAAAATTCACACCGCGACGTTTTATGGTTGGTCGCGAAATTGTGCACCGTATAATGAGCCACTTTTTCCTTTTGATAATAAAACCAATTACCTAGGATTGGCGGGTACTATATTACACAGTCGGAGTTGTAATTTTAGTGATATCGGTAATCCCAATGTTTTTAGTTATTCAGCGCCTATTGAAGTGAAGGAAGGAAAACAGACCTTTACGATGGGACTTGCTTATATTTGGTCGCTTGTTGAAAGCGGTACGGATAACTTGGTGAATACGCTTAACACCAAACCCAATGAAATGAAAATTACAATAAAACTGAAAATGCTGTCGTCCGTGAAAACCATTACCCCGAAAATTGAATGGGTTGAACATTGCCCGTTTGATAAATCCGAGGAAGTGAAGGTGGAAACCCAATGTACTGAAAAAGGGGGCACGAAAACCGTCACAGTGGGCGGTAAAAAATACGATGTTTACAGTGAATGTTGGCAGTACACCGATTATTACGCCAAGCAGTCAGCAGACAATGGCAGCTGCGGTGACTACATGAAAAATCCCGCTTGCACTATTGTGAAAACCACCTGTATTGAATCCGTTGGCAGTACGTGTTTGCGTGAGCAAGCGGTGTTTTCCTGTGAAAAAGGGCTGACCGGAGGCGGGAAAATGTGCGGCGTTGAGCTGATTTGTGCCAGCGGCGAGTGTGACCAAATCAAAAATGATAAAGCCAACAGCTTCCAAAAAGCGGTATCGGCGTTAGCAGCGGTGGCAGCGGCAGGCGAAGATGTGGCAGAGCTCAATGAAGTGAATGTCAGGGCCTTTACAGGCCAGCGTTATACCTGCCGTAAAGCCGCTGCAGGGTTTAATAACTGCTGCAAAAGTGGCGGTTGGGGGAGTGATGTGGGGCTGGCGCACTGTGACAGTGAAGAAAAAGCCCTGGGTAAAGCCAAAAGTCGCAATCTGACTATTTATGTCGGCTCATACTGCTCAAATAAAGTGCTCGGGGTTTGCCTTCAGAAGAAAGAGGCCTACTGTGTGTTTGACAGTAAGCTCGCCAAAATCGTGCAAGAGCAAGGACGTGGCGGGCAGTTACGCATTGGTTTTGGTAGCGCCAAAAACAGTGACTGTCGCGGTATCACTGTCGATGAATTGCAAGCCATTAACTTTGACCGACTGAATTTTGCGGATTTCTATTCCGATTTGGAGTCGGGCACCGATATTCCGGCTGACCAAGAATTGATTGACCGCGTAAAAAATCAAATTGCCAATGGCCTGCAAGGGCAAGGGGGGCAAGAATGACAAGACGGATTTTGATATTGCTCATCAGTTTGGTGATACCCGGAGCGGGATTGGCCAACAATGAGGAAAGGGTTGAAACACGAACGTATGTGGATGAACCTATCGTCGGTTGGCACTGGTACAACGAGCCGCAACCGGAAGAGGATGAAGAGCCGCCTGAGCCAGAGCAAATCCCACTGTCGACGCTACCACCGACTTTACAAAAAAAAGTCATGCAAAAGTTGACAGAAGAAGCCTTAGACACCGCGATTATGCAGCCCTCGCCACAAAATGCCCTGCGATACATGGCGTATCAGCGCTTTTGGTTGGAGCAGTCCGGTAAATTTGAGCGGTCAGTAAAAAAAGGGTTATTGCTTGACCCTACCCTTGATTACAACTTGGAGCACAGTCACTACAACAGTACGGTGCCATTGCAACTATCCCAACTGCAAGACAAGGAAAAAGCGGCTATTCAGTCGTTATCGTCACAATACGGTGTGTTTTTCTTTTATCGCGGACAAGACCCACTGGATAACCAGTTAGCCACTGTTGTTCGGGAATTTGCGCAGTCACACAATATTGCGCTTATACCCGTATCCGTGGATGGGGTTCGCAGTGAAGCACTGCCTGAGACGCGACCCGATACGGGGCAGGTCGCCAAAATGGGTATCACCCATTTTCCTGCCCTGTTCTTAGTTGACCCGAAAAGTGAACATTACCAACCGCTTGCGTATGGGTTTATGACGCAAGATGCGTTAGCACGCCGCTTTTTAGATGTAGCTACAGATTTTAAGCCTAATTATTAAGGATAAAGACATGACAAAACCCACGATAAAAGAACGATTAATTGAAAATACGTTGATTTACCTTGGCATGACGTTGATTTTTGCCTCACTGATTTTTTATGGACTGATCCATTACTTAATCGATATTCGTCACGACGTTTTAAGTGAGTCTACAAAGCAAACCCTTCAAATGATACAAGAAACCGGCATGGTGTTTATTTTTGCGCTCGGGGCGGCGACGTGTTTAGCAGGAATGTTCTATGCCGTCATTAAAGCTTGGCAGCGCATTAAAGCTCCGACCGTTTTTCCGGAGGATGAGGAGAAAACATCGTGAGAATAATGATGTTAGCGATAATGTTGTTCTTCAGCGATCTAGTTCAAGCGAGTGTGATGGACGATATTGCAGAACTTGAAGCCCATAAAACCGCCCCTTCAGAACGTGAAACGGTGATTGAAGAAGAAACACCGCCTTCAAAAATCAATACAGTTACGGTTAAACCGTACCGATTACCCAACGGAAAGGTCGTCAATTTAAACGATTATACCCTGGTGTTGTTTATGCAAGCCAAGTGCCCGTATTGCCAGCAGTTTGACCCGCAATTAGCCTTACTGTCAGCGCAAACGGGATTTAAGGTTTTTGCGTACACGCTCGATGGTCAAGGCGATATGGCGTTTCCCAATGC
>NZ_JBIXLP010000021.1:0-1350 GCF_053543535.1 Providencia sp. AGC89 | reverse complement strand
GGTATACCAACTGATGTTGCGAAGTTGTACAGTGAAAAGGCGCATTTTCCTCAAGGTGAAAGTATTGTTAGTGTTTTCTTGAATGATAATTATATTGGTCAAAGCTCTTTTTTATTTAATGTTAAAGGAGAGCTTTGTCTTAATACTCAGTTTATTGACACTACAGATATTGCTCTATCCAAAAGTAAATCAACGTGTCCAACAATAAAAGAGTACAATAACTTAGAGATAGAACTCATACCGGGTGATTTACGGGTCAATATATATGCATCACCATCACTGTTAAGAAATAAAAAAAATGATAATTGGATCCATACAGGAAAATCCGGTGTTCTCAATTATGATATAAAATATTTTTCTTCTAAAAGTGATTTTCATTCTCAATCATTCTTGAATTCAAATTTCACAGTAGGGTTCAATATATATAATTGGATTGTACGAAGCGATCAAACATATACCCATTTTAATGGTAAAACAAGTTTCGATCATCAAACCTTATATGCAGAAAAAACACTAGAATCCTTGAAAAAAAACTTGCAGATAGGTCAGATTAGTTTACCTAATTCATTTTTTAGCTCTGGGCAAGTTATTGGTTTTCAGTTATCTCCTGAATTGGCATTAGATAACTCATCTCAAGACGGTGGAATTGTCAGTGGCATCGCATATGAACGCTCTATTATTGAAGTCAGGCAGGCGGGGATTTTAATATATACAACAACGGTACCGGAAGGACCTTATACATTGGAAAACCTACCGCTATTAAATAATAGATTAGATTTATCTGTAACAGTAATAAATCAAAGTAATAAAAAAAATACATTTATTGTCCCTGTCAGCTCATTTATATTAGCCACAAATAATATGAATAAAGATATAAATTTTGGTTTTGGTAAGGTTAATCAAAATAATGTAGATAAAAAACCCTATGTTATGAATATAAGCAAAGGATTTAATTTACGTCCTGATATGCTGATTTTTGTCGGAGGACTTGCATCAAAAGATTATCAAGGACTAGGGTTAAGTAATACTTATTCGTTTCCGAATTTATCCTTAGCGACGATAACAACTAACATATCTAAAGATAGAGATAAAAAATATGGTGAATATTATACATTAAGCTATAATTACCCTATCGCTGCTAACGCTAATTTAGTGGCGAATTCGTTATATCGGAGCAAAGAATATAAAGACTTTAATGAAACATTAAATAATTATGATACAAATATTTATTCAAATAATGTAAAAAGTAGTGAAACTCAATATGGTATTGGTGCAAACTCACACGTCAATAATCTAGGGTCGTTTTCGTTAAATTGGAACCGTTCTATTGGTGATAGAACAATAAATTAT
>NZ_JBIXLP010000020.1:0-21347 GCF_053543535.1 Providencia sp. AGC89 | reverse complement strand
CGTGCAATGTTGCGTGCTGCTCCCCGCTAAATGGACGCCCGGCTTACATGCCAGAGTAAAATGGGAAAGTTTGGATAAAAGCAAACTGTCCCCCATGCCGAAATTTAGCCAAGTCGAGGCTTATAAGCGTTGGGAAGCCGAACTTGACCAATACAGCACCCAGCATGAAGTCAGCGTGCCTATCCCTGAGTATGACAGTAAAACGGCCTGTGGCTTAGATGTCCATTTTTTACCCTGCAACCAAGTCAAAGTGACCACCTCTTGTTATAGCTACCTTGACCCTGAATATCCGATTCAAGAACCGATTAATATGAAGGAGCCTGCCGTATGTCCGAAATAACCAATGCGCAACCTGTTTGGGGACCGGCGGAGTTCCCCCAAGATGGTCGATTAGAACTTTCGCGCAAACAGCTTACGGCCAACTACCAGCTGCGTAAAAAAGAGCATAATGCCTTTAACCTTGAAAATAACCGCCGCTATAATGCCAATTTAGGGCCAAGCTGCAGCAAAACCTTGCATATCAGTTTCTTTTTTGATGGCACCAACAACAATAAAAAAAATGACCTTGAAATTGCCCAGCCGCCTCACCCCACCAATATTGCCCGGCTTTTTGAGGCCACATACAGTGATGATAAAAAACCTGAAGTTAAAATGCGTGAATATTTTAAATATTATATGCCCGGCGTGGGCACTGCCTTTCCCGAAATTGGTGAATATAATTTTTCCAGTAGTGGGCTAACCTATGCCACTGGGGGTGAAAACCGCATTAATTGGGCCTTATTGATGCTAGTCAATAGCCTGTACCTTTCCGCTGGCCTTGCGGAACTGCCCAATAAACTCCTTAGAGCCTCCTTAGATAAAATGGCCACCGTCTGGCCTTTGGATGGCGCCGCGGGTCGTAAACAAGTAATTGCCGACCTCCTCAACGCCGAAAAAATTGCCGCACTATTAAGCCAAAAACCGAAAGCTTTAGCGATAAAACTGTATGTGTACGGCTTTTCACGGGGGGCAGCAGAAGCACGGGCGTTTATCCATTGGGTGGCGCAACTGTTTGACTTAGATACCCCTAACGGAGCCGAGTTACCCCAACAAACCCTCGCTAGCCTGCCTTTATCCATCGAATTTTTAGGTATTTTAGACACCGTGCCCTCGGTGGGAATTGTGCATTTGGTCCCTGCCTTTACGGGGCATTTTGATTGGGCGAATGACACCCAACAATTACCTGATGAAAAACGCTACCCTGGGTTTGTGCGGTGTTGCCGCCATTTTGTGGCGGCCCACGAACAGCGGTTGTGTTTCCCACTGGACACCGTGCGCCGCCCAGCAATTAAAGACGGTTTTAGCAAAGGGCACCGCGCCTACCCCCCTCATACCCATGAAATGGTTTACCCAGGAATGCACTCTGATGTGGGTGGGGGCTACCCCCTTAATGACCAAGGAAAAGCCCGCGAAGGGGCTGATCACCTATTATCGCAAATTGTCCTCCATGACCTCTATTCTGAGGCCTTTAAGGTGGGCGCCCCCCTGTGCACCACTGTGACCGAAGATGCGCCCCTGAATACCGATAACACCCCGCTGGTTCCCCCAATGGAGCCCAAAGTAGCTCAATTATTCAAAATCAACCCAATTTTAATCGCACGCTTTAATGCTTGGCGTGCCCTTACCCTAGGGCAAAGCAACACAGGGGAAGCCGCCATTGAGTACCAACCCGTCAGCCTTGGTCACCCTTTGGAGGAGATCATCGAACAGCAAATGGCATGGATGACCGCATGGCGTATCGACCGGTATGCCAAAGCGCGCTACCGCAGCCTACCTTTTTACCAACACGCCGAAGAGTGGCCAAAAGACGGTACGGGCGACGGTAAGAATATTAAAGACGAAAAAGCCAAAAGTGCCCAAACGCAAAAAACCAAAAATGACTTGCAGAAACAAGCCAAAGCCATGGGGATGGAAGGGTATTCAGCCCCAGTGACTGATGACAGAGGCAATATTATTACTCACGAAGTCACTGACCCAGAGACAAACGAAAAACGGTTAGAACCGGTGGATTTTGGGTTTGATAACTTAGCCGGCTCGCCGCTTTTTGAAAGCAAACGGGATAAAACCCAAATTGCAGAGGCCGCGACCGAATTTAGGCACGACTATGACGGGAAAATTCGCCAACATACTGGCTCCTTCGACTTCCCTGTTGATACCTTATTTAAATACACCATGTATTTACTCAATTCCGATGACGAACGCCTTGAATATGAGCGCATGAAAGCGTCAGGGGATAAAATCTATGATAACGGCCGCGGTTTCCCCGTCAACCAGCACACGGATATGTCCCTTGTGAGTGCGCTATTTGATGACCAAATCCACGATTCTCGGGCTTGGTTTATGCATTTTGAATTAGGCACCCGTGAGCCTTGGGCGGGATATTTCCGCTATCGAATGATTTATGCGGGTAATGAAACCAATAAATTCCTTTCCCCTATTGCATTCGCAGGGCAACTGATTGGTGTTGCCACCCTTGTGGGGGGCGCCATTTATACCGTTAAACAAAAAGACATCAAAGGGGTGCTGGGGGGGATTAGCGGTACCGTCGGGCTACTTTCATTGGAATATGAGGTGGTTGATATTGCTACTGGCCTAAGCATTCCTTTTATTGATAATGCCTCTGAATTATTTCAGCCAACTCAAGATACCAGTGACGTATTTAAAATTACACAAACTCAAACTGCTTATAACTATTCACAAGGGATCATTGATGTTCTTAGTCAATCCGTTGAACCAAATAAACTATTAAAGGTAGGGTAATTGTAATGAAAAATGTTATTCGTGTTGGTGATACATTAAAGCCTTATGGCGGAAGCGTGCTATCAGGTCAATACCTTGCCTTTGGTAAACCCGTTGCCTGTGTTGGAGATAGCGCGGTATGCAACCGTCATGGGCGCACAACTATCGTGGAAGGGGCATCGGGTTCATCCATGAATGGTAACCCAGTCGCTCTAGATGGGCATCGCTGTGCATGCGGTTGCACGCTGGTCAGCTCACTTTCGATGATGGATATCAAGCCATGAGGATGCCCCCTTACTATCCTGAGCCGCCAAATGTTCCCCCGATTAATTGGAAACGGTGGGGACAAGGTATCCTTATTATCATTTCTATCTTCTTACTCATCACTAATATTTTTTGGCCTAAAAACACACCAAATAAAACCACACTTTTTTGGTTTACTGGTTTTATTCTACCTGTTCTTGTTTATCTACTGATATTTTCTATTTATTACTTTATTTACCAAATACGTATTTATCATAAAAATGTGTATTTTGCAGTCACTGAGAAAGATGAAAATGAATGGTGGGGTTACCAGTCAAAATATTTACCCATTATCGATACTATCATTATTGGTAGCTTAGGTCGCAACCAGATGGATTGGGCAATGTTAATTCGAAATAAAACAGTACCACCATTCCCTAAAATCAACGATAAAACAGAAGTTTTATGCAATCCGCTTTTAATTAGTAATAAAGAAAATAAAGATAAAATGCTGGCTAAATTATTATTCAATGAATTAGATACAAAATACCCCGTCTCTAATTTAAACATCAAACACATTTACTGGTTGGGTTCAGAGTCAGCTCTGAATGTTTTTTCTAATTTAGTTGATCAGCAATATAACACTTCGCCTATTTCTAAAGGTTTTATTCACTCAATTAAAGATATAGACGACATTATCGATAACCATTATGAGCATCACCATAATGATGAAAAGTTAATTATCGCGGGTACCAACCTCAATGATGACCCCAAGCGTGTAGTGCAGTCTGAAAGTGGTTTTCTTTGGTTAATCGGCAATACAGGGAATTATGCGATCCACCGTTGTGAGGCTATTGATTGTGATAATGAACGTGTTTCTGACCTCACATCCCAATTAAAACGCTATGCTGGGTTACCATCAGCCCCCGCCCTCACCATTTCAATGGATCATAAAAGCGCAGAGGCATTTACATCTAGCGACTGGAACAGTGTTGATAATAATCTGTCACCTTACTACGGCGACGTATCCCTCACATCCCCTTTTTTAGCCATCTCACAGGGAGTTTTGCACTGTATACAAAACTCCATCGATTCTTGCGGATGGACCTCAAATATTATCGATAATAAACATTTTGCTGGAGTTATTTCCCGTCATGAAGAAAAATAAAATAGGTAATCCAGTTCCAATAAGTGCACTAATTATTGGCTATTTACTGGTAATTACCGTAATAGTATTTTTGGCAGGTAGTTTTTATTTCTTAATCGGTAACGACTACTTTTTAACACAATATTCTAATAAATCAATTTTTCTATATTCAGTGATTTCTTGGTTAGCTTTATTATTACTGGGGCCAATTTATTTATACTTGACTCATCGAATATCTTTATCATCAATAACACCATTTTTAAATAAATATAAATGGCTAAAAAAATCTAATGATAAAAATACGCCAGATGAACTATCGCAAGCTATGAAAAAAATATACGGCACTTTCTGGCATTCCAAGGTCTCTATCCAGCTCCTCCTCGGCTCCCACTCCGCCGTCGAAAAACTTGCCCCAAGCCTGACGCAAGAAATCTGGCAAGAATGTGATGGCACCCTGCTTATCTACGGTGGCGATATCGGGAGTTCTATCGATTCAGAGCGACTAGAAACCCTCAAACACCTGCGCCGACGTCGTCCGCTCGATGGTGTGATTTGGGTGACGGAAAACAGCATTTCATCCCAGCTTTTAGACAGCAACATTCACTTTACCAACCTGAATGCGGCCACTGCCCACAATGCAGGGCGTGCAATCCAAAACCTCTTTCAAGAACTCGGCTGGCGTGCGCCTGTTTGGGTATGGAGTGTCAGTGACCAACCCTCCCTCAGTGCGGTTGAAACGCCCGCTATCCTCTGCATGACTGAGCAAAATATGCCTGCCGAGGCGCTATCGCCTAGCTTATTAAGCCTGATCCCCGCACTTGTGATCAACGGAACCCAAGCGTTACTGCGCGAACAGAAACACACCTATCTGCTTGCTTTAGCCCAATTTTTACAAAACGGTGGCAGCCAACAGCTCGCGACCGCATTAGCCCCACTCAATACCCCATCACGTACGCTGCCTTTTTCTGGCATCGCATTTAGCCCGTCTATCAATCCGTTAAATCAGCAACGTTTGCCAAATAGTTGGCACCCCGATACCCGCTGGCAAAGCTGGTTAAACGTACAATCTGAACTGGCATCCGGTTTACAGCCGGCCGCTTTAGGCTTTGATAAAAAACGTCTCGTTCAATACGGCGCAGCCACCGCCATGACCTTGTGGGGAGCCGGTATGATTGTCTCTTACTTCGCCAATCGCCAGCTCATCGAAGACAGCTACCAAAGTGCGAGTGTCGCCGCTAACCACCAATTACCGGAAACAGAACGCCTTCAAGCCCAATACGACTTTCAGCAAACTCTGGGGCTGTTAACGCATCGCGAACAGAGCTCCGTCCCTGTTTGGCTGCATTTTGGCTTGAATAGCAATCAGCCATTATTAGCCCATTTATGGCCGCTGTATCAACAAACGGTACTCCCTCCTCTGCAAGATAATCTCCGTCAGCAACTTGAGCAACGGTTACAAGCTTATGCACAATTATCGCCAAATAGTGATGAACGCCGCCAAGCCACCCAAAGTGCGTATCAAGATTTAAAAACTTACCTCATGATGAGTACGCCAGAGCGTATGGAGCCTGCTTTTTTCACCAATCACGTTCTGACTGCCCTTCCTGTCCCGCAAGGAATGAACGAAGGCGAATGGCACACTCTCGGCAAAGAGTTGCTCATGTTCTATGCCCAACAGCTACCGACGCACCCTGAATGGCAATTAAACGCCAACAATAACCTGATTAATCAAAGTCGTACCTTACTCACGCGGCAAATTGGCCAACGCAGCGAAAGTGCCACACTGTATCAAGAAGTGTTACGACAAGCGCAACATCAGTTCCCCGATATGACCTTAGATGATATGACGGGCGATACCGATGCCCACTTTTTATTGACGACAGAAGAGTTTGTACCGGGTATTTTTACCCGCAAAGCGTGGGAAGAATCGATCCAACCCGCCATCAAAAAAGTGGTTGAATCGCGCCGTCATGAAATTGACTGGGTATTGAGTGATAGCCAGCATGAACTTAGCCAAGATATTTCGCCTGATGCGCTCAAACAGCAGCTTACTGAACGCTATTTTGCTGACTTTGCTAATAGCTGGTTAAACTTCCTCAATAGCCTGCAATGGCGCCATACTGAAAGCTTATCCGATACTATCGACCAATTATCCTTAATGAGCGATGTGCGCCAGTCCCCCGTCATTGCACTGCTAAATACCCTCGCCTACCAAGGGAAAACCGGGCGTCAGGCAGAAAAACTGGCCGACTCGTTTGTTAACTCGGCGAAAGAACTGCTCAACAAAGAACAAAAACCCGTGATTAGCCAAAAAGCCGATTTTACGGGACCATTGGAAGACACTTTTGGCCCTGTCCTGAACTTTGTTGACCCTCAAGCCGCCTCACAAACTGGCGATAACCTGAGTTTACAAGCCTATTTAACCCGTATTACTCGTGTGCGCTTAAAACTTCAGCAAGTGGTCAATGCCCCCGACCCGCAAGCCATGTCCCAAACCTTCGCCCAAAGTATTTTAGACGGTAAAAATGTCGATTTTGCCCAAACACGTGACATGGGCAGTTTAATTGCCGCCAGTTTTGGGCAAGAGTGGCAACCTTTTGGCGATGCACTGTTAGTGGAGCCGATGACGCAGGCGTGGCAACAATTGCTCACCCCAACCGCTCAGGGGATCAATAGCGAATGGCAAAATGCCATTGTCAATGAATGGAACAACGCCTTTGGCGGACGCTACCCCTTGAAAGACACGCAAAGTGATATTTCTTTGCCTCTGATGGCGCAGTATCTTCGCCCTGATAACGGACGTATTCAACGTTTCCTAGAAACCCGTCTGCAAGGGGTTTTACGCAAAGAAGGTCATCACTGGGTACCGAATAGTGCTAATGCGCAAGGATTACGCTTTAACCCTGAGTTTATTCAGGCGATGAATACCTTAAGTGAGCTGGGCGATGTGGCCTTCGCCAATGGAGAGGCTCGCCTGTACTTCGAAATGCGCCCGGGAACCAGTAAACAGGTGATGCAGACGGTACTGGTGGTCGATAAGCAAAATCTCACTTACGATAACCAATTCCCTGAGTGGCAACGTTTTGTGTGGCCTGCCGACACTATCGCTTCAGGCGCCTCATTGACTTGGATGACCACCTCCACCGGCACCCGCCTCTATCGAGATCATCGTGGTGTTTGGGGGTTAATCCGCTTACTTGAAGCGGCTCAAGTTACCCCTTATGCAGGAAGCACCAGTAGCTATACCGTGTCGTGGACCACCTCCGATGGCAATACACTCAATTACCAGCTGCGCACCGAAATGGGCCAAGGCCCACTGGCGCTATTAAAACTACGCAACTTTGTGCTACCTGAAAAAATCTTCTTGGATTAGACCCAATAGGACATCACCTATGCCTTTATTAACTGCCTTACGCACAGCCTGTTTTACCGGAAACCCGCTTGCTGCTAATCAATTAGTAGAACAGCAAGTCGTGTTATGGGAACGCTGGCTATTGCCAATTACGGCTGAAAATCCGGTTGGGGAAGACCCCAGCTATGACGATGACTTCGAACGAATGAAAGAAGAAGTCAACAAGTTATCAGGCTCAGATACGGAGTTAATCTGTACGCTCGCCGAAAATCTCTTAACTCATGTATGTAAAGACGCACGCGTGATCACTTACTATGTTTGGGCACGCTTACATCGAGAAGGTGAAACGGGCTTAGCTGATGGATTAGGATTACTGGCAGGATTACTCCATCGTTACCACGATGACCTACTACCAAATCGCCCAAATAGCCGAAAATCAGCCATTGAATGGTTGGCAGGTCAGCGAGTTATCGACAGTTTATCCCTTTATCCTGAAGTTGATAGCAACGAATTTGCACGTATTGTGGCGCTACTGAGTTCGATTGTGGATGAGTTTAGTACATGGGATGAGGCAAACCGCCCTAATCTTGCACCACTACTACGCGCACTAGAAAATCGACTTGCGCAATCTGGCGGTGCGAATAGTGTTGTTCCACAAAATATTAAATCAACAGAAAGTATATCAACGAAGCAAACATCAACCGGTATCAGCCCTATCGCCCCTATTCAGTCTGGTCGAGAATTACTTGACCAAGCCAAAGTGCTCGCCAATTATCTGCGTAATCAGCCTAATGGTTGGTTATCGGGTCATCGGCTGATGAAATCCGTACGTTGGGATACGCTACACCAAGCTCCCCCACAAAATCAGCAAGGTTGTACTCGATTAGCCCCACCACGCTCAGATGCCAAAGCCCAGCTAAAACGTTTATATCTGCAACAAAATTGGCTCGAACTCACTGAACAAGCAGATCGATTGTTTGCAGAAGGGGTTAACCATTTTTGGTTAGATGTGCAATGGTACTTGCACCAAGCATTGAGTAAATCCTCTGCGCCATGGGATGGCTGGGCAGAAGTGATTGCCTCTGATTTAAAGCAGTTCTTACTTCGCTTACCGGGTTTAGAAAATCTCGCTTGGGAAGATGGCACACCTTTCGCAGATGAAGTCACCTTAGCGTGGATCAAACAGCATATTCTGGAAGAGAATATTCAGTCTCTCAATCACATGCCTGTTCAAGGCGCAAGTGACGATGATAACGACTCAATATTCGCGTTAGAACAAGAAGCGTTAACTCAAGCTGACACCGAAGGCGTTGAAGCCGCATTAGCATGGCTAATGTCACGCCCGAATATCCAAACTTCCCGTCAAAAATGGTTACTGCAATTAGTGATGGCAAGAGTGGCTGAACAATTTGCTCGTCATGATTTGGCACTGAATTTACTTCGTGAATTAGACCGTAGTGCTGAACAGATGCGCCTCGCGGATTGGGAACCTCATTCGCTGTTTGAAGTTAAAGCCCGCCAGTTGCAATTGTTACGAGGTAAAACGCAGCGTAATACGCCAGACAAAACTGAACTGCACCATCAAATGTCTGAGTTACTGGCTCAGCTAACTCGATTAGACCCTGTGCGAGCGTTAGTGCTCTATCCCTAAATTAATCAACGAGAACCATACTAATGGATGATTTAACCCTTCGCTATTATGATGCGGAGATGCGATATCTGCGTGAGGCAGCCAAAGAGTTCGCTCAAGCTCACCCCGATCGAGCAGCATTATTAGATTTAGACAAAGCGGGCATTCCTGACCCTTTTGTAGAACGGCTTTTTGAAGGTTTTGCCTTCTCCATGGGGCAATTGCGCCAAAAAATTGATGATGATTTACCCGAGTTAACAGAAGGATTAGTCAGCCTACTTTGGCCTCATTACCTACAAACCATTCCCTCACTTTCTGTTGTTGAACTCGCGCCGGATATTCATGATATGAAAATCTCATCAGTGATCCCCGCTAACTTTGAAGTACTTTCACGCCCTATTGGACCTAAAAAGACCGTCTGCCGCTATCGCACAACTCGAGACTTAACACTCAACCCCATTGTGCTATCAACGGTTAATTTAACCACAGAGCCTGATGGCCGTTCCGTAATTCGCTTGCAGTTCGATTGTGCGAAGCTTGCTGACTGGAAACAAATCTCACTTAATGCTCTCTCCTTTTATCTGGCTGGTGATGTTCCAACTACCTATGCACTACATTTAGCGCTGACTAAGCAAGTTGCAGCCACCTATATTCGGCTGCCATCGTCCCCTGACCGTATTCGTTTACCACTTTGGTTTTCCCCTGGTGGATTTGCTGAAGAAGACCAACTGTGGCCTAAAGGAGATAGCACCTTCAGCGGCTACCAACTATTACTGGAGTATTTTTCTTTTCGTGAAAAGTTTTTCTTCGTCAACTTAAACGGACTTGATGAGATTCAATTACCCGAAGGATTAAGTCATTTTGAGCTAGAAATTGTGCTTGATACGCTCTGGGACAGCGATATTCCATTAAGTACTGATAACCTAAAACTACACAGTGTCCCAGTGATCAACTTATTCAACATTGAAGCTGACCCACTTACTGTTAATGGGTTAGAAAGTGAATATTTACTGCGCCCTCGGCGCTTACAAGATGGACACACCGAAATTTATGCGGTCGATACAGTTCATGGTACGCGACGCGATGAACAAATTCACTATGTGCCATTCAGTAGTTTTCGCCACCGAGGCGGAATGCTCCGCCACAATGCCCCTGAACATTACTATCACACACGAATTAAACGTGGTGTCAGCGGCCTACATGATACATGGCTAATTTTAGGGGGAGAGCACGAGCAACCAACCGCATCTCTTGAAAGTGAAACGCTATCTCTACAATTAACCGGGACTAACGGGCAGCTCCCTCGCAAAGCGTTACAAAGTACATTGCTGGACAGAACTGAAGAGACCTTGCAGACACAGTTACGGGTTCGTAACTTATGCAAACCTACGCTACCTTGCTACCCTCCTGCTGAAGATAGATTTCATTGGCGCGTACTCAGCCACCTTGGTGCCAGCTTCCTGAATATGATGGATAACGTAGAGGTATTACGAGGAACGCTAGCACTTTATGACTGGCGGGAAGATGACCTGAACAGCCGCAAACTCGATGCCATGATCCACGTTGAGCAACACCTTATCGAACGCTTTGAAAAAGGCTTTTTACAGCGAGGCATTGCCATCGACATTACCCTCGATAGCCACGGCTTTAACGGTGAGGGCGACATTCATCTATTTGGCGAAATGCTCAACCGTTTTTTTGCCCTCTATACCGATGTACATCTGTTTAACCAATTGACTTTACATATTTTACCGACAGGAAATAGCCTTACATGGACCGAAAATCATCCTCAGTAAATCCGCTTTTTGATGCGCTTGGGGAGCGTCTTCCGCTGGTAAACTTCTATCGGTTTTGCCAGCTGCTAGAACAAAGTAATGCACAGAGCCCGCCGCTCGGTAGTACCCAAGACCCCAAAACAGACGCTATTCGTTTTCGCCCCCACCGTGGAATGGGCTTTCCCGTCACCGAAATTAAAGGGTTGGATATTGACGATAGATACCGTGATAGCACAACCCCTAGCATTCGAACCACTTTTTTAGGGTTATATGGTGTCACTTCTCCACTACCGACAACCTACCTTGATGATATTGCACAGCGACGAGAAGGAACCGAGTCTCTTACCGATTTTTTAGATATTTTTAACCACCGACTGACGACGCAGTTTTATCGTATTTGGCGAAAATACTCTTATCCAGCAACATTTTCAGCAGGGGGGAAAGACGAAACGTCACAATATTTATATGGGTTAATTGGCTTAGGTATACCTGGCACGGCGCAACATATACAAGCGCCGCTATCCCGATTTCTCGCATTACTAGGTACGCTACGTTTTCCGACTCGTACCGCCGAAGGGGTTATATCTTTAGTCAAATTACTGGCGCCTGATACGCAAGTTAAAATCAAGTCCCATGACCCAAGACGCATCGAGCAAGTCACTCAAACAGGGTTATCCTGCAGAACACCGATGACATTAGCCAACAAACCCGTATTAGGTCAGTACGCCACCGATGTTAATAGCCAAATTTTGATTATCTTACAAACCAATAACCTTGAAGAAGCTCGGAACTGGTTGCCTGATGGGTTGCTGTATCAAGATT
The DNA here is from genome assembly GCF_053543535.1 of Providencia sp. AGC89. NCBI lineage: Bacteria > Pseudomonadati > Pseudomonadota > Gammaproteobacteria > Enterobacterales > Morganellaceae > Providencia > Providencia sp. AGC89. Next base: position 9,600 of record NZ_JBIXLP010000020.1, on the reverse strand, counting down.
TAATGGCGCTATTGCATGTTTATCTCGGATCACGCGTCAATGCTCGCCTTAACTTAAAGTTACCAAGAAAGTTACTACCCAATGCAGCGTTAAGCACCCAATCACATCAAGGTGTTCAATTGGGTCGTACCGCAGCAATGGGAACACTCAGCCCACAAACTGTGCGCCAAGAACATATTATCACGTTAAATTTAGGGCGTTACCAACGATTAACGACGTCATCACAGAATACGTCTCCCCAACATTATGCTAATTATCGATTTTAATTTTGAGAATCATTTATGAAACAACTACCTTTATTACCATTTTGTGGCAAAACGTTAGTGCTCCTCTGCGCACTAAATCTATCGGGCTGTGGCCTTACTCAGATGGTCGGTGATGGTACTCGCAATGTTGCAAGCTCCATCTTTTATAAACAAGTGAAAGTCGTACACTTAGATTTTGTCGCACGTGAAGCATTAAATACCGATGATACTGGCGCATCGTTATCAACAATTATCCGTGTTTACCAACTAAAAAACTTTGAAAGCTTTGTAGAAAGCGACTATGCCACTCTTTTCGCTAAAGATAGCCAAGTACTCAAATCCTCGTTAGTCGCACAAAAAGACCTACGAATTCGCCCAGGAGAATCAATTTCGCTTGATATGCCTCTCGAAGAAGGGGCTGAATTTGTTGCTATCGCCGTGATGTTTCACGACCCAGACCTTATCACCGATAATTGGCGTGTGGTGATCCCCAAAAAACGCTTATTACCTGATGACCCACGTTTATTAACTCTCACAGATAACGCTATGACACTAAAACCACTGGGAGAAAAATAACATGTCCCAGCCTTCGTTATATGAAATGTTGACGGGGTATTTTGCTGGAGGATTAAATATTGATGATATTCCAGAACATGACCAAGTGATAGTTTCCGTCATGGACAATATTCGCCGTATTCTCAGCGCCAGAGCGGGGAGCATCGAACATATTCCGGATTATGGGCTTCCCGATATGAGTAAAATGATCCAAGGTCTCCCCGGCACTGCTCACAATATGATGACCATTTTATCGGCAACATTGCTCAAGTATGAGCCCCGCATCAAATCTCTCTCTTTAGTGTTATTACCGCAAAATAGCTTTGGGACACTCCATTATGCCCTTGAGGTTGAATTACACGAACAAGGTTTGATCCGCTATGGCACTGAATTTATGCCTGATGGTCGCATTTTATTGCATCATCTAAAAAAACAATTCGATACGATTTAAACCGACAATTGCTTGAGACAATTATGAACCCAGATTTAAATACATTACGCCTTGGCGGCGACCCTCGCACACTGGCTGATTTTGCAGCCCTTAAAGACGAATTAAACAAACGCTTCCACCCTGCACGCCCTGATGTTGACTGGGCTCGAGCCCATGGCTTATGTTTATCCTTATTTAATCAAAATGGTGCAGACCTACAAACTTGTGCATGGTTTACCCTGATCCGCCAGCATCAAAATGGCATAGCGGGATTAAATGAAGGGTTATCGTTGCTCCAGCATTTACTCAGTCACCACTGGCAAGGGCTTTGGCCCCAACAGACCCATGCTCGCGTCGAAATTATCGCCACATTAAGCCAACAATTGGTGACAGGATTACGTGCACATGCTCCCATTTATGCCGATCTTCCTGCCCTTTACCAAACTGAAACCAAGCTTAGTCAAATTGCACAACAGTTACAAACATTAGAGCTCAAACACCTGACTCAGCTAGAGCGCTTACAAAATTTACTTGCATCTCAGGCAAGGCAATTAGAGAGTACAGATGCTCCAGATAGCGGTTTTATTCCGCCTACACCACCGCAACTTCCGAAAACTTCGCCATCGACATTTCAAGCTCGTACTGCAGTCCCCCCAATTTCCATCAAAGCCAATGCCACCATCAGCACTCCAGCACCTACTCAACCTTCTTACCGCAAAGGCATTTGTGTCGGTCTAGCTTTAGGTATTGTACTCACAGGAGCGATATGTGCAGGAACCTTGTATGCATTACACCCACAAATCAATAATCATGCTTTAGCACAGGTACTTCCACAATTACCTGAATTTACACCAAATATTGCAGCAATAATTGAGCAGCAATTACAACCGAACCCAACTCAATCTAGCCGTATTTCTGCTGAAAAACTCAATGTGATTGATAACTACCTTGTGGAATTAGAGTCTATATCCCCTATTTGGGCTCAGCAATATGGGATTAGTATGGCGAATTACCTCACCAAACATTATGGGGAACGACAAGAAATAACAGCGTTTAACGATAAATGGCAGCAAAATATGCAAATTAATGCGTCATCTAACGATAAACTACAACAATGGTCTGAAGGTATGACGTTATTAAATAACCTAAGTACGCGCTTAGATAGCCTTGATGGGAAACCCCGCAGCTATATAACAGGCTCTGAGCTAAAAACGATTATTTTTAATGCACGTCAACATTTTAATCAAGGTATGCCACTTGAGGAAGAACTACGCCAACTAGAGCAATTACAGGCGCAAGGCACCGTACCTGAATCAGAATATCAACGTATCGATACCCACTTTAAGCAACTACTGAATCGATATGCATTGATTCAACAAAATAAATAACACCACCAGCCCCGAAATTCTCGCTCTTAGTTAAAGAAAAAAGAAAGGGATTACATTGACTTTTTGAAAGTAAGTGGCATGGTTTGAGCTTTAAATAAGGGATGGATAAAGAAAGACATGTTTTAAAATATGTTTCAGTTTGGTTAATTGCGCCCGCTTTCTCTGCTTTTCTGGCTTCACTTGGATTAATACCATTGGCAACCTGTTTTCGTGCTTCGTCTCTTTTCGCTCTTGCTTCATTAAGCGTGACGACAGGATAGATACCTAACGATATCATTTTAGTTTTGCCAGCGAATTGATACCGATAACGCCAACCTTTGGAACCGTTAGTTTCAGCTAATAAAGCTAGCCCGTTACCGTCCGCCAGCGTGTCGGTTTTTTCTTTTAGCTTGGCACGCTTGATTGCCATATCTGTTAGCTTTATAAATCACCAATATTGTATAGGAAAATTGTAAAGGGAATTTCTATACAAAAACTAGGCAACAAATTGTAAGGATTTAGAAAGATGATAGTAGGCTTCGATAGAGTGAGATTTCGCTGGAATGCTTGATTTACTTGGGATTGGAAGACTTTGGAAGACGTTACTAGAAGTGAAGATGGCGGAGGAGAGAACCATACATAGCAATCAATATATTGATAATAAATAATTATTTAAATTCTAACTTTATAGATACCCCCAAATGTACCCCCTAATATTTTTGTCATGCCTGTTTTGAGGTGATTTTTAATATCAAGGTTAGCCCTACACTTTCCAATAACATCATTGCAAAAATATCATCAATGAAAACTTTATTGCAGATAATGAAACACCAACCAGAAATAACCCTCCCAGTGTTTTTCACGACTCCGTTTCAAACGGAACCGTGAAATTAACACTAATGTGATTTCAAATGACAGCAGTGATTAATTTGTAAGCTTTCACATGATCAGTATTAGGGTAAAAATAAAGCTAGATAGGCTATCCAAAAACAAAGATTGGATAGTTAAGATAAATTAACCTGTGAAGTTATTTTTAAAGTCTTCAAAGCTAAAATGTTTTAGTTTTGAACTACCTTGAGATTCTATACATGCCAGCAAATTCCTATCTTTGTCCCATAACTTATTATCATTAAAGTTTAGCCCTTCTAATTTTTCCAATCTATTTCTACAATCAATAAATGAATTTTTAAAATTATCACATGATGTAATTTGAGCACAAAAACAGTTATATATCAATTGCTTTGTTTTATTGCATGCGTATGCCAGCTCCTCTTCAAAATTATTATTTTGTTGTAAAATGTAAGTTTTCGAAGAATATTTTGTTATAATATTTATGTTCTTTAAAAAATTATCTATATTTTCTGTTCTATCGATGTCATAAACAATAAAAACATTTGATTTTTTTGGCTCCAATGTAGTTAATAAGACCTTTAACTTTCTCTCTGTTATGTTCCATAAATTTATTATTCTTATATTTTTAACTGTAAAATTATACTTTCTCTTTAAATCTTTTATCAGGATATCTTCCGTTTCACCTTCAACAAAAAAATATATAAGAGGACTTTTTTTCACTCTTAGTCCTCCAAAAGAAGTTCTAATAAAAGGGTACTGTCTGGGTCAGTTTCAAAATAATTACTTCTAACTAAACCTTTCAATGACCTATCATTCTTTTTAGCAAGAGATACCGCATCAATAAACTCGGTTTCACCCATTTCATTTTTTTTCGTAAATGTATAGTTGTGTGGAGGTAATTTCAAATCTAAAACATCATAATTATGAGTTGTATAAAATAGCTGACCATACCTAGGCAATTTATCAATAAGTAAAGTAAGAACCATCTTTTCTAATTCTGAGTGGCAATACGCCATCTTCTCATCAAGAAAATAAGTTGAATTTACGAACGATTTGTTATTATTTTCTAGTTCTCGATCAGAAATTATTCTCGATAATAAGTGTGCGACTTTAATTGACTCGAATGTCCCTCTTGAGAATCTATTCATGTCAGTAGTTTTCCCATCCTTACCAATTAATGGAGAATCCCCATTATTGAAACGAACAGCAAATCCATTGATGTTATGCTCATCTTCATTAGACGTTAAATTAACAACACTCTTAATTGATGTGTCAAATGTTTTTAATATCTTGGATAAAATATCAAAATCAAGGTCATTCAGCGTAGTTGTAGCTTCGTCATTCTCCGAGAATATATAATGCCACCCACCATAGAAATATTCTTTCGTAAAGCTCTCATATGCGGAACTAACCCCTAATATATCACTATCAAGGTAGTACGATTTAATAGAATCTGAAACTCCACAGTCAAATAACTCATCTAACCTTCCTGTTGCGACTCTGCAACTATCATCTTTTCTAATATAAATTCTGCCGTATTTTATTCTAGAGATAATTTGAGTGTTGTTTTTTTCTTCTATCTCTAAATGAAGTCGGTGTAATAAGAAGTCATCAGGCGTAACAAAATCGACAATAATTTGTCCAGATTTAGATTTATCACAAATAGATAAATATTCAGAACTAAGCTGCTTTCTTGAGGTGAAAATCTGTATACCCAGTAAAATTTTCCCTAACGACGTCTTACCCGTTGCGTTCGCGCCGGAAATCAGGCATGCCTTTTTGAAGTAAAACTTGTCCCTCCCGTCTAAATATTCATCAACCATCATACCTGAATCAACAGGAGGCCGAATAAAACTTAGCAAAAGATTACTATTTTTGAAGGAATAAAGATTGTCTATATGTAAATTAGTAAATATCATTTTTTTCCACCTTATGGAAATTATACCTTGATGATATTTTCATTCCCTACAGTAGTCAAATATATTAGTATTAAATCGCACCATTTGTTGATATTAATTCTCACTATCATCTTTAATGGGTACGGGCTACGCTTGTCACTCTCAGACTGAATAGTCATTGTGGCCATAACTTTACCTGTCGCTGTTTTAACTCGCTCAGGGGCTTTTATTACCGTTCCTGATGTGGTGATCCTGATTGGTTTTGCTTTTTTTCATTTCTGGTTTATTCATCTTGATACCATCACAATATAAGCTATTGATTAAAATAAAATGCTGGTGGAATTCTGGATATATAGATAATAACTCTAATTATCAGGGTGATCTAAACGTTAATTTACCCATGATGATACGGGATAATCCCGTATGTAGATATAAGTTGTTGATTATACTTAATTCCGTTAAATCGACGGAATCAAAATATAACTAATTGATAACGTTTAATTCTATCATAAAACCAGATTAACGCTCATTGGTCATCGTTTCAGTGACCAATGGTAAGGGGTGACAATACATTGTTTTCATTACAAGAGGTCACAGCGACCACCTGAAACTTTGTAGTAACCTTATGGTTAATACCTTACCGTAACCTTACCGTTATCGGCTTAATCCTCCCCGTAACATCCCCGTTTAACCTTGCCGTAATCTTGCCGTAGTTCGTTGTTATAGCTAACTATCTTTCTCTCATTAGTGAGAGCAACATCAATTTTTAAATTTTGCGGTAACGTTTATTTTGTTATCCTCACTGATGAGGGTAACATAGTTTAACTTATTGATTTTTATTCAGAGTGCTTATTTGCATTGTGGGATTAATCCCCAGAGGACAAATTTGTCCTGTGGTTACTTTTATCTCATGGCCATGATTAGAATATTGCCAGCCAGTGACGAGCCTCCGATTTCAGAGCCTCTTAGTGCTACAATAACTAATACTAAATTTGTTGGGGTTAATTTATGTCACACAATAGTTCTAGGGCGAAAGTTATTAATCCTGAATTACCTTTAAACCAAAGAGCTTCAAATGCTAGAAGCTGCGCTAATCATGTCGCATTAAGGCTCGGGATAACCAGAGTAGAGTTGTTTGCTCTTATTAAAAGCTCTACAAGCGTCGATATGGAACAGCCCAAAAATGAAGAAGAACTGATGAGAGCATTTCACTACTTTGAGCAACTATAACCTATCGTTTTGGTGCTGGCTTAGTCCACTGGTAGGTTAGTGCTGTCATTCTCCGTCTGTGACGTTCTTTAGCCTGTATTGTCTGCGCTACGCCTGTTCTAATCGCCAGCCTATCGCATCCATTGAGTGATTGACCTTGCTGGTGGGCTAACTCCATCATAACTGCTTCTATCGCTTCACGTTGTAACATGGCTATACCTCAAAGGTGTTGTGATTATCGCTATACCTTGATTGTGCTGATTGAAATAACCAAAGGACGGTCTCGATAAAATCAAATAGTTAACGATACGAATAATATCATTTCGCTACATACCTACTGCGTACCATTTAATTTTTAACGGGGTTTAGAAATTTATTCGTCGTGATGTCAGGTTTTGTCAGGTTCTAATGTCAACTTTTGACAATAATTTCGGCTGTATTATCGCCCTGTTCTTTCGTGCTATCAGGACACTGTGAAAAGAGTTGCTTTAGTTCTTCGCTTGCTGGGAAAGTATAGCCAGTGCGCTTATGTAGTTGTTCCGCTATTTTATCGGCTGTACCATCTGGTTTAGTTCCTGCTATCTCATCCATAATAGCTTTTATCACCATAGAATCGGCATTTTCGCCCGTAACACCATATTGCTTAATCATCGTTTTAATCTGTTTAATTCTAACCTTCGTGCTCATAAGTTCGCCTCTCGTCATCTTCTGAGTATATTTCTGTTACTGATTCCCTTGTTTTAATGTCGTAAAGCGTATGGCCTGAATAGAACAGCTCTCCCGTATCTTGATTTTTTTCAACCGCCATTAGCTTAATCGCCGTAATCCTATCATCAGGCTTAATAGCTGATATTTGCTCTCGGATTTGCTTTAACGTGTTACGAATTGTCATTTTTAATTTCTTCCATAGCTTCTTTTAGTGCCTCAACTTCACGTTGTAAGCTCTCGACCTCGATAATCTTAGAGGCATCAGCAATACCTTTTAAAATCACGGTTCCCACATCTGGCGGGACTAGCCCCTGACTGATAGCCGATACAACGCTCAAAGCTGCGCTTGATAAGTCTGTAGTGTCACAAAGGAATTCGACAGGCTGAATAGTGGATTTTGAAACGGGGTCGCAACGGTCAGCCCATATCTTTAGGCAAGTAGCATCACCGCTTTCAATGCCAGCAAGAATTGATTTAATCGCTTGCGGGGTCATATCCATGAGGTTACGCCTTATTTCTGCGCCTTTGCCCGGCCTACCTGATGGATTGCCAGATTGTCCTTTTTGCCACCTTGTAGGGTGCTTACTCATTTACTTACCTCTTACGATAAGCCATCCAGAAAGTAACTCACCGAACGGCATTAACTTGTTTTTCCATTTGATTGAGTGCGGTATCTACTAAACTTCTGGCGATCGCGTTAATTGTTGGGGCTAGATTCAGTGGTGACTTATCTTTCTCGGCATCCTGAATAGCTCGGATTCTCTCCATCTGCGCCATCGTTAACATTACAGGTTTAAAGTTAGGGTTATAGGCCATAAAGATTACCTCTCATTTAATATTTCAGTATTTGCAATAATTATATTTATTATCCCAATTATAGCAACGCCATGAGGAGTAAACGTTTGATACCTATTCTTTCTTTAGATATATCACCGTGGTTTATTCCAGTACCATTTTGGTACGTTATTACTGCGATTCTTTTTGAAATCAAAATAGCTACACCGTGATTTTCGAGTGGTTAGCTGTACTGGCTAATATTTAGCTACTTTGGCTAAAGTCACTAATTTGTGGTTTTTATATGAGAGCTTCATTTCAAGCCGTCCTCAATGCCAAGGGCAGCATTTCAACTGTTACCCCTTCCGACTATGGCCATAATCACAATCGTTACCTCTCCTCAATTTTGAGGGCGCTGTTTCTATTGATAAATATAGGCTCAAAAATGAGCCAATTGATTCTATTGGTAAAATTAGAATGTGCTCAAATTTGAGCTTTGCCATGTATTCAGTCAGTTACAAGGCGCAATAATACGCTTTGCTTGTTTTACAGTAAGTTACCCTAACTTTAAGTTATAGAATTACTCGTTAAATCCACCAGCAATTTTATATTTTCTAATCTGTATAACGGTGTTATACGCTGATATAATAAGCACTCACTGAGCTAATAACGGACTATTATCATGAGTAAATCTAATCTTATTGCCTTTCGCCTACCTGCTGAGCTGCAAGCCCTGTTTAATGATGCTGTATCGAACTCTGGTACCGATAAAACAGCGTGGATAGTCTCAGCTATCAAAGAGAAGTTAAACCGCCCAGACAGGAATCCTGACACTCGTATGTTATCGCTGGTGGAACGCCTAGAATCGTCTGTAGCGTCGTTAATTGCTGGTAAGGCAGATATCCCACCGTATACCTATAATGAGTCTGCTGTCGTTTCTGTGGTTAATTTAGTGTTATCAGAGGGCATAGATAACGGGCGCATTATCGCTGAACGAATTAACGAGGCTGGTTATCAAACTAAAGGCGGTAAAGCGTGGGATAAGGATATTTATTCAGCGTGGAAGCGTCACAAGGATATTTCAGGGAAATTAAGTTCATTTATCAGCACACTTGGGTCATGTATTCAATCCGGTGATTAACCTGTAATATAGGGTAATTTATCGGAGAATATTCATGGCTAAAGTCGATGTAAGGTGCCCATTTTGTCAACAAACGCTCCCAGTGAAAAAACATGGATTAGGTAGCACTGGTCATCAACGTTATCGTTGCCAAGATTGCTGCCGAAGCTTCCAACTCGATTATAAATATCGTGCTTGCCAACCCGGAACTAAAGATAAAATTATCGACCTCACGATGAATAATGCCGGTATTCGTGATACTGCTAGGGCCCTTCATATCAGCATTAATGCGGTTGTTCGTACTTTAAAAAACTCTCGCCGAAGCAGGTAACGTCTTTACCGCTTGATAATTTGCACATTGAACTCCTTTGTGAAGTCGATGAACAGTGGTCTTTTGTGGCTAATAAGAAACAACAACGCTGGCTTTGGTATGCCTGGGAAC
>NZ_JBIXLP010000019.1:0-25380 GCF_053543535.1 Providencia sp. AGC89 | reverse complement strand
AATATTTTTTTGATAGTGTCCTGTGAGTGCCCACACAGATTGTCTGATAAATTGTTAAAGAGCGTTGCGACATTTCTTTTGGAAATTCGACTCAGTTTTTATTAACTTAGGTCGTTGTCGCGAGGTGACGTATATTACGTTTTTTATTTAGAAAGTCAAGCATTTATTTTCAACTTTTTCTTTCTCACCTCTGTTATCACAAGGCTTCGAGGTTTTCTTCGAGCCGGTTTATCGTGACAACGGATGCGCATTATAGGGAGGTATTAGAATTACACAACCTTTTTTTTTAAAAAAAAATGCCGTTTGGGGATAAAATCATCACTCTGTGTTTTTTAGCTTCATTATGGTTATAAAAAAAGCTAATTTCTGCCTATAATCCTACTTTAATGAAACTTGTTAGGTACTCCCATTGTTGATGAACTAACTATTTTAGTTTCTAACCTTTATATTGATATTTTTAATGGTCATAGAAATGAACAAACTTTTACGCCCTTATCTAGGAATATCCCCTTCTGTCGAACCAAGTGTCTTTATTGACCCTTCCGCAGTTGTGATTGGAGATGTACGTTTAGCTAATGATGTTAGTATTTGGCCACTTTCAGTTTTACGTGGTGACGTAAATTATATATCTATCGGCGCAAGGACTAACATTCAGGATGGTTGTGTTTTGCATGTTACTCATAAATCAAGTAGCAATCCTACTGGTAACCCGCTAATCATTGGTGAAGATGTCACCGTAGGTCATAAAGTGATGCTACATGGGTGTACTATAGGAAATAGAGTGCTAGTTGGAATGGGCTCAATTATCATTGATGGGGCTATCATCGAAGATGATGTCGTTATTGGTGCTAACAGTTTAGTGACTCAAGGGAAAAGACTCGAATCTGGCTACTTATATACGGGAAGCCCAGCAAAAGCCATCCGAAAATTGACTGATGCTGAGTTAGGCCATTTGCGTTATTCAGCAAACAACTATGTCGAATGGAAAAACAACTATTTAGCCTCTGATAATACGTAAAGCCCATATGCGCCATCGTGGCCTTGTTCAATCAAGGCTTCAAACTCTTCTTCTATATCCCATCGATGCTGCTGAAATAACCTCAGAGGAGTTTCTTCTTTACCATAGCGTTGAAACAATAATGACTGAGGAACTGCACATTCAGCAAGCATTCCGCTAATCAATACAGGAAAACGTACTTGCTTGGATAATTCATCCCACTCTTCTCTATCAGGAAATTGAATTTGCTGGTTCACCCTTTCAACTCCTTATATAAAGCAGATAGAACTGGCGTAATTTCAGGGAGAACACCATGCCATAGCTTAAAAGAAAATGCAGCTTGCCCTACAAGCATACCAAGGCCATCCGCTATTTTTGTCACCTGATGTTCACATGCAAAAGATAAAAATGGCGTCAATGTAGATTGATAAAACATATCGTAACAAGCAACTTGTTTGGTAAATATCAGTGAGTTTATTGTCGGGATATCACCACTTACACCCGATGAAGTTGCATTAATAATTAGATCAAAATCAGGAGAGGTGATCTGTTCGATCTGCATCCCTTTTATGTTACCTAGTGAAGAAAACTCATTAACTAATGTTTCTACTTTGGCATACGTTCTATTCGTTAGAGTAATGTTACATCCATATTCCAAGAGGGGGAGTAGCGCTCCCCGAGTTGCCCCACCAGCTCCGATCATTAGTATCTTGCTATTCGGGTGAATAAATTCTAAGCGTTGGAGGTCTAACAATAGGCCCATGCCATCGGTATTATCACCAAGCAGGCGGTTATCATCTAACTTCATCACAGTATTAACTGCGCCACAGGCTTGGGCTCTTTCCGTTAACTCAGAAACAAGCTGATATGCCCTTTCTTTAAATGGCAAAGTAATGTTTGCACCTTTCCCCCCCTGAGAAAAAAATTCGGCTAAACTGAGCTCAAAGTTATCTACAGGCGCTAAAATTTTTTCGTATTCAAGTAGTATACCTGTTTGCTCCGCAAACATTTTATGTATAGATGGTGATTTACTGTGTTGAATCGGGTTACCAAAAACCGCAAACATTTCCATGAACATTACCCTTTACGATACAATTGACCCGTTTTAGCATCCCTAATTTCAGATGGGTTTTGGCGACCGCCAACCACCCCATCCAAAACAGGAATACTTTTGTTGAATTGAGCAATAACCTCATTTGTTGTTCTACATGGCTCTAGCCCACTTAAATTAGCGCTTGTAGACACCAACGGTTTACCATATTCACGACATAATTTTTTTACTAACTCGTGAGTAGTAACCCTCACCGCTAAAGTATCAAATCGGCCAGTTAACCACTTTGGTGTAGAGGCTTTCGCGGGGATCACCCAGGTTACAGGGCCCGGCCAAGTTGCGAACATCGCTTGCTTTTGTTCTTCCGTGAGTTGTTTATCATCAACATAGTCTTTTAATTGTTCGTAACTATCAGCAATCAGAATTAAACCTTTCTCCCAAGGGCGTTGCTTTAGTTCTAATAACTTGTTGACTGCATTTTCGTTATCAGGGTCGCAACCTAATCCAAAAACAGCTTCCGTTGGATAGGCAATAACTTCCCCTTTTTGTAATGAAACAATAATACTTTCAATTGCAGGTGTAGATTTATTTGGCATAGTTTTAACTCGTTATTCTTCTTGTTGCTTACCGCAACGTTTACTGGCACAAAATAATCTTACTCCTTGTCCCCCCTTTTTTTCCATCAATAATGGATATTCACAATACAAACATTTACCAGTCACAGGTTTATTATTTAATATAAACTGACAGTTAGGGTAATTATCACAAGCATAAAAAGTCTTCCCAAAACGGGATTTTCTTTGCAATAAATTTCCTTTTTGGCATTGTGGGCATGGAATTTTAGTTTCATCCGGCTTATCAATTAGCTCAATATGTTCACACTCAGGGTAGTCACTACAACCTATGAACATGCCAAATCGGCCTTGTTTCAGCACTAAATCATGACCACATTTCGGACAAGATTGCCCGTCTAAAACTTTAATGATATGGCTTTCCACCATTGCCCTAAGTGGGCGCATATAATTGCACTGAGGATAACTTGAGCAACCTAAAAAAGGGCCGTGTGTACTATTACGGATCACCAGTATAGAGTTACATTCTGGGCAATATTCATTTTTTTCTGTATCAAAAGGCAGCTGTTTCGACATGTCATTCTCTACTTTCTTTAGCCGATAAAGCTAAGTTAATCTAATATACCCACCAGCACTTGAGCAAATCACTCCATTAATTTCCATTTCAGTTAAAATAGAAATCACTTGAGTTATTGGGACTTGTGTTTGTTCTGCAATCACATCTACTGGTGTAGGTTTGTACCCCACCATACCTAAAATTTTATTTTCTACCACATTAAACTCAAGTGGGTTTTCATTTATAGGTAACTCCGTTTGAATCCAATTTAACCCATCAACTAAATGCTGCAAAACATCATTTGGTTCTATTAATAAATAAGCCCCCTGTTGTAATAACCAATGATTCCCTCCAAACGCAGGGTTACCTAATGGAGCAGGTAATGTAAAAAGATCACGATTTTGTTCAATTGCATATCGCGCTGTTATTAATGAACCACTTTTCATACCTGCCTCTATCACAACAACTGCTTTACTTAACCCGCTAATGATACGATTTCGCTGCGGAAACTGCTTGGGTAATGGGGGAGTGCTAGGCCAGTATTCGGAAATTAGTGCCCCATTCATTTTAATATGCTCAGCTAACCCATAATGTTGTTTTGGATAAATATTTTCTAGACCACTTCCCAGAACTGCGATGGTTTTACCATCATTGTCAAGCGCAGCTTTGTGGCTTATTCCATCAATACCGATTGCAAGCCCACTCGTGATAGTCACCCCATGCTGCACAAAGTCTTTAGTAAATATATTGGTCCATTTTCGACCATATTCGCTAGCTTGCCGGCTACCAATTAAAGCAACCTGTGGCGTTGCTAACAATTCACTTTGCCCCACCACAAAAAGTAATAGGGGAGGACGATAAATTTGCTTTAAGAGATGTGGGTAATTAGGGTCAAGATAAGTAATTAATTGATGATTTTGATTAGCGAGCCATTTTTGTACTTTTTCGATTCGATTCATTGGAACATGAAGAAATTGCAATTGCTGCATCTCATTCAGACCACAGTCTCGTAAGGCTTGATGACTAACCTTATCTAACAGTGTTAACTCATTAACTATTTTTACTGCACGCTGAGGTAATAGCTTTTTTACCTGTGACATTCTCAGCCAGATTTCTTGAGTATTCATTTTGTCATCCTGACTAAATTAGTAAATAGGTTCTTCAGTGAACAAATGATAACCAATACTGTCAATATGACGGAGAAATGTCTAGAATAGTCATTAATTCCCATTCACTTTTTGGAAACTGCTCGAAAAATTTATGTCAGTCTTAAACGTGTTACATTACCCAGACGAACGCTTACGCACAATTGCTAAGCCGGTCGAAAAAGTTGATGCCTCTATTCAGCGCATCATTGATGATATGTTCGATACCATGTATGAAGAAGAAGGTATTGGGCTCGCAGCAACACAAGTCGATATCCACCAGCGTATTATTGTTATTGATGTTTCTGAAACCCGTGATGAACGTCTAGTACTTATTAACCCTGAATTATTAGATAAATCAGGAGAAACTGGTATCGAAGAGGGTTGTCTTTCTATTCCTGAACAGCATGGGTTTGTGCCGCGAGCAGAGCAAGTAAAAGTTAAGGCTTTAGATTACAACGGAGAATCTTTTGAGCTTGAAGCGGATGGTTTATTAGCTATTTGTATCCAACATGAAATGGATCACCTTGTTGGTAAGCTGTTTGTTGATTATTTATCCCCTTTAAAACGTCAACGCATCCGCCAAAAAGTTGAAAAACTGGATAGACAAAGAGCAAAAGAGGCTAAAAAATAGCTAGTTTGGTAACTATAAACAGGGAAATTAACGTGTCAGAACCATTAAAAATTATCTTTGCGGGTACTCCGGATTTTGCTGCTAAACATTTAGCCGCGCTTTTAGAAACGAATCACCAAATTGTTGGTGTACTTACTCGCCACGATAAACCTGCGGGTAGAGGGAAAAAACTAACACCAAGTCCGGTTAAAGTTCTAGCTGAAGAGCACCAACTTCCTGTTTTTCAACCTGTATCGCTTCGAGATGCTGAAAATCAACAATGGATCAAAGAAAGAAACGCAGACCTAATGATCGTCGTTGCCTATGGGTTAATTCTGCCACAAGCTGTTTTAGATATTCCTCGTTTAGGCTGCCTAAATGTTCACGGCTCTTTACTACCTCGTTGGCGAGGAGCTGCTCCTATTCAACGTTCTATTTGGGCTGGCGATGCTGAAACGGGCGTCACTATTATGCAAATGGATGCAGGTTTAGACACAGGTGATATGCTTTATAAGGCAATTTGCCCGATTACCCCCCACGATACAAGTGCTACATTGTATGAAAAGCTAGCGATAACTGGCCCACAAGCATTGATCCATACCGTAGATATGTTGTCGTTAGGCCAATGTGTCCCAGAAAAGCAGGATGATTCGCTGGCTAATTATGCCGAAAAATTATCTAAGGAAGAAGCGCGTATTGATTGGCAACAAGATGCCAGCCACATCGAACGCTGTATCCGCGCATTTAACCCTTGGCCTATGAGTCATTTTACGGTTGAAGAGCAGCTAATCAAAGTATGGCAAGCTGAAGTAATCTCTGGGACTCACAATAAACAGCCAGGAACAATCATTAGCGCCGATAAAAAAGGGATAAGCATTGCCACGGGTAATGGCATACTGAATATCACTCAGTTACAACCACCAGGCAAAAAAGCAATGAGTGCGCAAGATATACTAAACTCCCGTCGTGAATGGTTTACTCCAGAGCAAATTCTAGATTAATAAATCTGTAAACTGCCTGATATCATCAGGCAGTTTTATTTTAGCAACTACAAAGTTCATCTTCTTTTATGAAAAATACATATAATTTGCGAAGTATCGCAGCAACAGCAATCAGTCAAGTTCTTGATAATGGACAATCCTTAAATACTGTGTTGCCCGATTTACAACGCAATATCAATGATAAAGATAAAGCACTATTACAAGAGATTTGTTTTGGTGTCTTACGTTACTTACCTAAACTAGAATGGTTCATTGGCCAGCTTATGGAAAAACCATTAACAGGTAAGCAAAGAGCGCTTCACTACCTCATCATGGTGGGTATTTATCAACTTCTTTATACTCGAATTCCGGCGCATGCCGCATTGGCGGAAACAGTCAATGGCGCTGTTGCCTTAAAACGCCCACAACTAAAAGGGCTGGTTAATGGGGTTTTGCGTTCATTCCAGCGCCAACAAACACAATTAGAAGAACGCATTGCTAACAACAATAGCCAGTATTTACATCCGAGTTGGTTATTGAAACGCATACAAAATGCCTATCCTGATGAATGGCAATCAATCACAGATGCAAATAACCAACGCCCACCTATGTGGTTAAGGGTCAACTCTCAGCACCATACCGCAACTCAATATCTTGATTTACTCAAACAGGCTGACATAGCTGCGGATGTACATGCCACGCATACCAGTGCTATTCGTTTGCATGAACCAACCGCAGTTTCTAAACTACCGGGCTTTGAAGAAGGTTGGTGTACAGTGCAAGATGTGTCCGCTCAAGGTTGTGCTGAACTATTACAACCCCAAGATGGTGAAAGCATCCTAGATTTATGTGCAGCACCTGGTGGGAAAACAACACATATTTTAGAGTTAGCGCCAAAAGCGAAAGTACTCGCGGTCGATATTGATGATGCTCGCCTTAAAAGGGTAAAAGAAAATCTAACACGGCTACAACAACATGCAACAGTTGTTCAAGGTGATGGTACTCAACCAGAAAAATGGGCGAAAGAACAGCAATTTGACCGCATTTTACTAGATGCACCTTGCTCTGCAACCGGTGTAATAAGGCGCCATCCTGATATTAAATGGCTACGCCGTGATACTGATATCAATGAACTTGCACAGCTACAGGCTCAAATACTTGAAGCTATTTGGCCTTATTTAAAACCAGGCGGGACTTTGCTATATGCGACTTGTTCAATTATGCCTGAAGAAAACAGCCAGCAAATAGAAAATTTCCTAACTAAGCATACTGATGCATGCCTAAATGATGGAACCAAATTAGGGTTACAAATATTGCCAACTACCGATGGTGGTGATGGCTTTTTTTATGTACGCTTAATAAAAAAAGTACAATAATAAGTCGTTAATTACCTGATATAGGAATATGCAATGAAGATCATTATTCTAGGCGCTGGGCAAGTTGGTGGGACTCTTGCTGAAAATTTAGTTGATGAGAACAATGATATTACAGTAGTTGATACAGACGGAGATCGCCTACGTCAGCTACAAGATCAGTTTGATCTGCGTGTCGTTAATGGCCATGGTTCTCATCCTAGAGTCCTTCGTGATGCTGGAGCCGAAGACGCAGACATGCTAGTTGCCGTCACTAACTCTGACGAAACAAATATGATTGCTTGCCAAATTGCATATAGCCTATTTAATACACCTAATAAAATTGCTCGTATTAGGGCAACCGAATATATTCGTGAAGCGGATAAGCTCTTTCTACCTGAACAGATCCCTATTGATTATTTGATATCGCCAGAGCAGTTAGTGATAGATTACATTTATAAATTAATCCAATATCCAGGTGCGCTCCAGGTCGTTAATTTTGCGGAAGGTAAAGTCAGCATTGTGGCAGTAAAAGCCTATTATGGGGGATCACTTGTAGGCAACGCCTTATCCAGTTTACGTGAACACATGCCTCATATCGATACTCGTGTCGTGGCAATATTTCGTCAAGACAGACCAATCCGCCCACAAGGCTCAACTATTATTGAAGCGGGTGATGAGGTATTTTTCGTCGCTTCAACACAACATATCAGAGCAGTCATGAGTGAACTACAAAGACTGGAAAAACCTTATAAACGTTTAATGATTGTTGGCGGTGGTAATGTTGGTGCAGGTTTAGCTAGAAGGCTTGAAAAAGACTACAGTGTAAAATTAATTGAGCGAAACCAACAACGTGCAACAGAACTTGCTGAGTTATTGCATGATACTATCGTTTTTTATGGTGATGCATCTGATCAAGAGTTACTAACGGAAGAACACATTGAACAGATGGATGTATTTATTGCTCTTACAAATGACGATGAAGCTAATATTATGTCTGCCATGCTAGCAAAAAAGATGGGCGCTAAAAAAGCAATGGTACTTATTCAACGCTCAGCTTATGTTGAACTTGTGCAAGGTGGGGTTATTGATATTGCAATTTCACCACAGCAAGCGACAATTTCAGCTTTATTAAGTCATGTGAGAAAAGCCGATATTGTGAATGTTTCATCATTAAGAAGAGGTGTTGCTGAAGCAATCGAAGCAATTGCACACGGCGATGAGAATACATCTAAAGTTGTTGGTAAAAAAATATCAGAGATTAAACTTCCGCCAGGTACAATTATTGGGGCAATAGTTCGCGAAGAAGAAGTAATTATTGCTAGCGATTACCATATTATTGAACAAGGCGACCATGTCATCATGTTTATTACAGATAAAAAACATGTCCCTGATGTTGAAAAACTATTCCAGCCAAGTCCATTCTTTTTATAAAAAATAAAAATGTATAAATATTTGTAGCTTATTAATTCTAGCGACTATAATTTATTAACCTAATACACATTTTGTTTCAATTAAGGTATTTATTAAGGGGTCGTCGAATGAGCTTTTTAAAAGATTTCCGTGAATTTGCCATGAAAGGCAATGTAGTAGATATGGCTGTCGGTATTATTATTGGTGCTGCTTTCGGTAAAATTGTATCTTCTCTAGTTGCTGATGTCATCATGCCTCCACTAGGTTTAATCATCGGAGGTGTTGATTTCAAATCATTTAGTATTGTTCTAAAAGAAGCGCAAGGTGACTTACCAGCCGTAGTACTTAATTATGGGATGTTTTTACAAACTGTATTTGACTTTATTATTGTCGCCTTTGCTATTTTTATGGCAATTAAAGCAATGAATAAAGTTCGCCGTGCAAAAGAAGCTGCTCCAGCTGAGCCTGCACCACCATCAACTGAAGAAGTCTTATTATCAGAAATTCGTGATTTATTAAAAGAACAGAATAAAAAATAACTAAAAGGCCAGTGGTAATAAGTAAATAAACCTATTACCACTGGCCTCCCAGTTACCTGCCTTATTATTTTTCCCTTTTCTTGTATAACTTCCTTTACCTTTTTTATTTTTCTCAACTCTTTGACGAAATAATGGGTCATGAAGTAATGCTACAATTGCATTATCTTTAATCTCACCACGCTTATGTTGATATTTACTCATGATATACCTTCATATAATTAGTGGGTTTTATATCCTTAATAAACTTTAGAAGCACCTTTTTCTAAAATCTCCATAATTGAACAATAGGTTGTTGCATGTTCCTCACCACAACATGCTGAGCTAAGCATCTTCAGTGAATCGCGCATAATAATAAGCTCTTGTATTTTTTTTTCAACTTCTAGTAACCTAACATCAACAATTTGCTTGGATTCTTGGCATGTATGATGTTCCGGATCAACTCTTATTGAAAGTAACTCTGCAATAGCATCCAAAGTAAACCCTAACTGTTTTGCATAGCGAATAAAGCGTAATCGCTGCAAATCCTGTTCTGTAAATAGTCGATAGCCACCTTCAGTTCTTATTTTATGTCCCATCAAACCTTGTTTCTCATAAAAACGGATGGTGTCTGGAGTGACATCAGCTAATTTAGCTATTTCGCCAATCTTATACATACTCATGAACGCTTACCTATAAATAATGGTTAACAACAAAAAATTCAAGAGCACAAAATCTGCTTTGGAAAAGTAAGAATAGCAGGTACAAAAAAACCGGGCAATATACCCGGTTTTCTTGAAAGCGACGACAGATTACTCTGCTGCTGCTTCTTGAGACTCAACAGCACGGTCAACAAGCTCGATGTAAGCCATCGGAGCATTGTCACCTGTGCGGTAGCCACACTTAAGAATACGAGTGTAACCACCTGCACGAGCTGCGAAACGAGGTCCCAGTTCATTAAATAATTTTGCAACGATCTCGTTATCACGAGTACGTGCGAATGCCAGACGACGATTAGCTACGCTGTCGGTCTTGGCAAGAGTAATCAGCGGCTCAACGACGCGACGCAGTTCTTTCGCTTTAGGCAGAGTCGTCTTGATGATCTCATGACGAACTAAAGAACCAGCCATGTTACGGAACATAGCTTGGCGGTGGCTGCTGTTGCGGTTCAATTGACGACCACTCTTACGATGGCGCATGACCTTATCCTTCTCAGTAAAACCTTAACCTGTGATCTTAATCATCAGCAATACTTGCTGGTGGCCAATTTTCTAAGCGCATGCCCAGAGAAAGACCACGAGATGCCAAGACGTCCTTAATTTCAGTAAGAGATTTCTTACCGAGGTTAGGCGTTTTAAGCAACTCAACTTCTGTACGCTGTACCAGATCACCGATGTAGTGGATAGCTTCTGCTTTGAGGCAGTTAGCAGAGCGGACAGTCAATTCCAGATCGTCAACTGGGCGCAGTAAGATAGGATCGAATTCTGGCTTCTCTTCTTTAACTTCCGGTTGACGTACATCACGTAAATCAACGAATGCTTCAAGTTGTTCAGCTAGAATGGTCGCTGCACGGCGAATCGCCTCTTCAGGATCGATTGTACCGTTAGTTTCCATTTCAATAACTAACTTATCCAAGTCCGTACGTTGCTCAACACGAGCTGCTTCAACATTATAGGCAATACGCTCTACTGGGCTGTAGCAAGCATCGACTAACAAACGACCGATTGGGCGCTCATCTTCTTCCGAATGAACTCGGGCAGAAGCCGGCACATAACCACGACCACGCTGTACTTTAATTCGCATATTAATAGATGCGCTTTCGTCAGTCAGGTGGCAGATGATGTGCTGTGGCTTGACGATTTCGACATCACCATCATGGATGATGTCGGCTGCAGTCACAGGGCCAATGCCAGATTTATTCAAGGTTAAAATAACTTCATCTTTCCCCTGAACTTTTACCGCCAGCCCTTTCAGGTTGAGGAGAATCTCCAGGATATCTTCCTGTACACCTTCTTTGGTGCTGTACTCATGCAGTACACCATCAATCTCAACCTCTGTCACCGCACAACCCGGCATAGACGAAAGCAGAATACGGCGCAGTGCGTTACCAAGAGTATGGCCAAAGCCACGCTCTAAAGGCTCAAGGGTCACCTTAGCGTGCGTCGAACTCACTTGCTCGATATCTACCAGGCGCGGTTTTAGAAACTCTGTCACAGAACCCTGCATTGTGTCCTCTCTTTGGTGCTAAGCTTTACTTGGAGTAAAGCTCGACGATCAGGTGTTCGTTAATGTCCGCAGACAAGTCAGTACGTTCAGGAATACGTTTGAACACACCTTCCATTTTAGCAGCATCAACTTCCAGCCAAGTTGGCTTCTCACGCTGTTCAGCCAGCTCTAAAGCAGCCTTAATACGAGACTGTTTTTTAGCTTTCTCACGAACGCTGATAACGTCATTCGGGGAAACCTGATAAGAAGCGATATTAACTACGCGACCATTTACCATGATAGCCTTATGGCTAACCATTTGACGTGCTTCTGCGCGAGTTGCGCCAAAGCCCATACGGTAAACTACGTTATCAAGACGGCCTTCCAGCAAAGTCAGCAGGTTTTCACCTGTGTTGCCTTTCAGACGTGTTGCTTCTTTATAATAGTTACGGAATTGACGCTCCAGAACACCGTAGATACGACGAACTTTTTGTTTTTCACGTAACTGAACACCATAGTCAGACAGACGCGGTTTACGCGCTCCGTGCTGGCCTGGTGCCTGTTCTAATTTACACTTGGTGTCAATCGCGCGAACACCAGACTTCAGAAAGAGGTCTGTTCCTTCGCGACGGCTCAGCTTGAGCTTAGGACCCAAATATCTAGCCATTTTCTTTCTCCAACAGTCCTAAAAAACGATACGTATTAAACGCGACGTTTTTTCGGTGGGCGACAACCGTTATGAGGGATAGGAGTCACATCAGTAATATTAGTGATGCGAAAACCTGCGGCGTTCAGAGCACGAATTGTTGATTCGCGACCCGGACCCGGTCCCTTAACCATAACTTCCAAGTTTTTAATTCCGTATTCTTTCACAGCTTCTGCGCAACGCTCTGCTGCAACCTGAGCTGCAAACGGAGTGGATTTGCGAGAACCACGGAAACCGGAACCACCGGCAGTTGCCCAACCTAATGCGTTACCTTGACGATCAGTAATAGTAACGATTGTGTTGTTGAAAGAAGCATGGATATGAGCCACACCGTCTGAGACTTGTTTTCTTACACGCTTACGTGCACGAATTGGTGCCTTTGCCATTATTCAGTACCCCGACTTATTTCTTGATCGGCTTACGCGGACCCTTGCGGGTACGAGCGTTAGTCTTAGTACGCTGTCCGCGCACAGGAAGACCACGACGATGACGTAAACCACGGTAACAACCAAGGTCCATTAGACGCTTGATGCTCAGGGTAATTTCACGACGTAGGTCACCTTCTACAACATACTTGGCAACTTCGTCACGCAGCTTGTCGATTTGTTCTTCAGACAGTTCACTGATCTTAACATTTTCAGCAATACCAGTTGCTTCACAGATAGCCTGTGAACGTGTTTTGCCGATTCCGAAAATCGATGTTAAAGCGATTACGGTATGTTTATGATCAGGAATGTTAATGCCTGCTATACGGGCCACTATGCACTCCTAAGTTAAAATATACATTACTGTGCTGAAAAGCCCGTTTTCAGGATACTCAAACAATAATGTATCTTAGATAAAAAAGATTGGCTGGCTAATTTAGCCAGCTCAACCCAACTTTGCAAGAAAAAAATGCTTTTTCTTAGCCTTGACGTTGTTTATGTCTTGGCTCAACACTGCAAATTACACGAACGCTACCATTGCGACGGATAACTTTGCAGTTACGGCATAATTTCTTGACGGAAGCACGAACTTTCATTTTTACTCTCCGTAACTTCTAAGCAAACCATAATCACACAGAGTGATTATTTACCTTTCAGGTTTGCTTTCTTCAATGCAGACTCATACTGACTTGACATCATCAGAGTTTGCACTTGAGCCATAAAGTCCATGATAACAACAACCACGATTAAGAGGGAAGTACCACCAAAGTAAAAAGGTACTTTCATTGCGTCACGCATGAACTCCGGGATTAGGCAGATGAAGGTAATATATAATGCGCCAACTAATGTCAAGCGAGTCATTACCTTATCAATGTACTTGGCCGTTTGCTCTCCCGGACGAATTCCTGGTACAAATGCACCGGACTTCTTCAGGTTATCTGCTGTTTCTCTTGGGTTGAAAACCAACGCCGTATAGAAGAAACAGAAGAAGATGATCGCAGATGCATAAAGCAACACATATAACGGTTGACCAGGCTGCAAATACATAGAAATAGTCGTCAGCCAGTCCCAGCCAGTTCCATCACCAAACCAAGAAGCTATTGTACCCGGGAATAGTATGATACTGGAAGCAAAAATTGCAGGAATTACACCCGCCATATTCACTTTTAACGGTAAATGTGTACTTTGTGCTGCATAAACACGGCGCCCCTGCTGACGTTTAGCGTAATTAACGACAATACGACGTTGACCACGTTCCATAAACACAACAAAGAAAGTAACCGCGAATACTAATACTGCAACCAACAGCAACAGGAGGAAGTGCAGGTCGCCTTGCCGAGCTTGCTCGATGGTATGGCCAATAGCCGGCGGTAACCCCGCAACAATACCAGCGAAGATAATGATAGAGATACCGTTACCAATACCTCTTTCAGTTATCTGTTCACCTAACCACATTAAGAACATTGTCCCTGTGACTAAGCTAACAACAGCCGTAAAGTAGAATGGAAGACCCGGATCAATAACCAATCCTTGCATCCCTGGCATATTCGGTAGACCCATTGCAATACCAATAGATTGGAATATTGCTAATACCAGAGTACCCCAACGAGTATATTGGCTTATCTTCCGACGACCTGCTTCTCCTTCCTTCTTAATCTCTGCTAATCGTGGATTAACCACAGATAATAATTGGATGATGATCGACGCCGAGATATACGGCATGATCCCCAAAGCAAAGATAGAAGCACGGCTAAGAGCACCACCAGAGAACATGTTAAACATTTCAATGATGGTGCCTTGTTGCTGTTCGAGCAATTTGGCAAGCACAGTGGCATCAATACCAGGGATTGGAATAAAAGAACCAATTCGGAATACAATTAGCGCACCAATTACAAACAAAAGTCTGCGTTTAAGTTCGCCAGTTCCACCCTTGGCACTTTGAAAATCTAATCCTGGTTGTTTAGCCATCTGTCACTTATTCCTCAATTTTACCGCCGGCAGCTTCGATTGCAGCGCGAGCACCTTTAGTAACACGAAGGCCACGTACAGTAACTGCACGGTTCACTTCGCCAGACAGAATAACTTTCGCATATTCAATCTGGATGCCAACAACGTTCGCGGCTTTCAGTGCGTTCAGATCAATAACATCGCCTTCAACAGCAGCAAAATCAGACAGACGAATCTCTGCAGTGATCATTGCTTTACGTGAAGTGAAGCCGAATTTCGGCAGACGACGATATAAAGGCATCTGGCCGCCTTCGAAACCACGACGTACGCCACCGCCAGAACGAGATTTCTGACCTTTGTGACCACGGCCGCCGGTTTTACCCAGACCAGAACCGATACCACGACCTACGCGTTTAGGCGCGTGCTTGGCACCTTCAGCCGGAGACAGAGTATTTAAACGCATCTCTTACTCCTCAACTTTAACCATGTAGGAAACCAAGTTGACCATACCACGTACAGCAGGAGTATCCTCGCGCTCTACTGTATGACCAATGCGACGCAGACCTAAACCGACCAGTGTTGCCTTATGCTTAGGCAGACGACCGATTGAACTGCGAACTTGTGTAATTTTAATAGTCTTAGCCATGGCCGATTACCCCAGAATTTCTTCGACGGATTTTCCACGCTTAGCTGCGACCATTTCTGGAGACTTCATGCTGTCTAAAGCATCCAGTGTTGCACGAACCACGTTGATTGGGTTTGTGGAACCGTAGGTTTTAGCCAGTACGTTGCGAACTCCAGCTACTTCTAAAACAGCACGCATTGCACCGCCGGCAATGATACCGGTACCTTCGTGAGCAGGTTGCATAAACACACGAGAACCAGTGTGTGTACCTTTCACAGGGTGGAACAATGTGCCGTTGTTTAGAGCAACGGTTTTCATACTGCGACGGGCTTTTTCCATCGCTTTCTGGATTGCTGCCGGAACTTCGCGCGCTTTGCCGTAGCCAAAACCAACGCGACCGTTACCATCACCAACTACAGTTAGTGCGGTAAAGCTGAAAATACGGCCACCTTTAACGGTTTTTGCTACGCGGTTTACCGCGATCAGCTTTTCCTGCAGTTCGCCAGCTTGTTTCTCGATGTGAGCCATCTTACACCTCTACCTTAGAACTGAAGGCCAGCTTCACGGGCAGCATCTGCCAGTGCCTGGACTCTACCATGATATTGGAAACCAGAACGGTCAAAAGCAACAACTTTGATGCCTTTTTCCAGTGCGCGTTCTGCAACTAATTTACCAACAATTGCTGCTGCGTCTTTGTTTCCAGTAAACTTAACTTGTTCATTGATAGCTTTTTCTGTAGTAGAAGCTGCAACCAATGTTTCAGAACCGTTCGGTGCGATAACCTGCGCATAAATATGGCGTGGAGTACGATGTACCACCAGGCGAGTCGCACCCAACTCTTGGATCTTACGGCGTGCGCGGGTCGCACGACGGATACGAGCTGCTTTCTTATCCATAGTGTTACCTTACTTCTTCTTAGCCTCTTTGGTACGCACGATTTCATCGGCGTAACGAACACCTTTACCTTTATAAGGTTCAGGACGACGGTAAGCACGCAGTTCTGCTGCAACTTGGCCAATCACTTGCTTATCCGCACCTTTCAGTACGATTTCAGTTTGTGTTGGACATTCAGCAGTAATGCCTGCTGGCAGTGCGTGTTCAACCGGATGCGAGAAACCTAAAGACAAGCTTACAGCATTGCCTTTGATTGCTGCACGGTAACCAACACCGACCAGTTGAAGCTTTTTAGTGAAGCCATCGGTAACACCAACAACCATTGCATTACACAGTGAACGAGTAGTACCCGCTTGTGCCCATGCATCCGCGAAACCTTCGCGTGGTGCGAAAGTCAGCTGATTGTCTTCGTTTTTAACTTCAACTGCATTATGGATAGTACGACTAAGCTCGCCGTTTTTACCCTTAATCGAAATAACCTGACCGTTGAGTTTTACCTCTACGCCGGCAGGAATGACGACGGGTGCTTTTGCCACACGAGACATTCTTTCCTCCCGAATTAAGCTACGTAGCAGAGAATCTCGCCACCAAGACCAGCTTGGCGAGCTGCACGATCAGTCATGACACCTTTAGAGGTAGAAATAACAGCGATACCTAACCCAGCCATAACTTGTGGTAGCTCATCTTTTTTCTTATAGATGCGCAGGCTTGGGCGGCTTACACGCTGAATGCTTTCTACGACAGCCTTACCTTGGAAATAACGTAAAGTCAGTTCCAATTCTGGCTTGATGTCGCCTTCAATTTTAAAATCTTCGATATAACCTTCTTCCTTCAGCACTTTGGCAATTGCCACTTTCAGCTTGGAGGAAGGCATGGTGACCGCAACTTTGTTCGCGGCCTGACCGTTACGGATACGGGTCAGCATATCCGCGATGGGATCTTGCATGCTCATCTGTCTTTACTCCCGTGATTCAAATGGAATTACCAACTTGCCTTTTTAAGGCCCGGGATTTCACCGCGCATTGCGGCTTCACGGACTTTAATACGGCTCAGACCAAACTTCCGCAGGAAACCATGCGGACGCCCTGTTTGACGGCAGCGGTTACGCTGACGAGAAGGACTTGAATCACGTGGCAGTGTTTGCAGCTTGAGAACAGCGTCCCAGCGATCTTCATCGGATGCTTTAACATCAGAGATGATAGCTTTCAATTCTACGCGTTTTGCGAAGAACTTCTCAGCTAATTTAGCACGTTTAACATCACGCGCTTTCATAGATTTCTTAGCCATGAGTACCCTGCCTTACTTGCGGAACGGGAAGTTGAACGCTGCTAACAGTGCGCGACCTTCGTCATCTGATTTCGCAGTAGTGGTAATAGTAATATCTAAACCACGTACGCGATCCACTTTATCGTAATCGATTTCAGGGAAGATGATTTGTTCACGAACACCCATGCTGTAGTTACCGCGACCATCGAAAGACTTAGCGGGCAAGCCACGGAAGTCACGAATACGTGGTACAGCAATAGAAATCAGACGCTCAAGGAACTCCCACATGCGTTCGCCACGCAGGGTTACTTTACAGCCGATTGGATAGCCCTGACGGATTTTGAAGCCTGCAACAGATTTGCGTGCTTTGGTGATCAAAGGTTTTTGACCTGAGATCGCTGTTAAATCAGCTGCTGCGTTATCCAGCAGTTTTTTATCAGCAATCGCTTCACCAACACCCATATTCAGGGTGATCTTCTCGACCCGAGGGACTTGCATGACAGAAGTGTAGTTAAACTCAGTCATGAGTTTATTAACTACTTCGTCTTTATAGTAATCATGCAGTTTCGCCATCGTATACTCCAAAAATTACTTGATAGTTTCACTGTTAGATTTGAAGAAACGGACTTTTTTGCCGTCTTCGAATCTAAAGCCTACACGGTCAGCCTTACCGGTTGCCGCGTTAAAGATTGCAACGTTAGAAACTTGAATAGCCGCTTCTTTTTCAACGATGCCACCTGGTTGGTTCAGAGCCGGTACAGGCTTCTGATGTTTTTTAACCAGATTGATACCTTCAACGATAACTTTACCAGAAGAAATAACCTGCTTTACTTTACCGCGCTTACCTTTGTCTTTCCCAGTTAGCACGATAACTTCGTCATCACGACGGATTTTCGCTGCCATAGTTCGCTCCTTAGAGTACTTCAGGTGCCAGAGAGATAATTTTCATAAACTTCTCGTTACGAAGTTCACGAGTTACCGGCCCAAAAATACGCGTACCGATTACTTGCTCGCTGTTGTTATTTAATAACACACAAGCATTACCATCGAAGCGAATGACAGAACCGTCAGGGCGACGTACACCCTTCTTGGTGCGCACCACTACCGCTTTCAGGACATCACCCTTTTTAACTTTACCGCGTGGAATTGCTTCTTTAACGGTAATTTTAATGATGTCGCCGACATGTGCATAGCGACGGTGCGAGCCACCTAGAACCTTGATACACATTACGCGACGTGCACCGGAGTTGTCGGCCACGTTCAGCATAGTCTGTTCTTGGATCATTTTAGTGCTCCGCTAAATGTCAACTACTACTGAGCCACCTCATTATGAAGAGGCCGTTCAAATATACCCATACTACGAGGGCGCGGCATTATAACACCACATCATCGAGTTGGACAGAAAAAAATAAACGGCTCAATCAAATAAGAGCCGTTTATTCATCAGAAAAGTCTATTCTATTACAGAACAGCTTTTTCTACAACGCGAACTAAGGCCCAAGACTTAGTCTTAGACAGTGGACGAGTTTCGCGGATTTCTACCACGTCACCGATTCCACATTCATTGTTCTCGTCATGTACGTGCAATTTAGTCGTACGACGGATGAATTTACCATACAGAGGGTGTTTCACCATACGCTCGATAGCAACAACAATAGATTTCTCCATTTTATCGCTAACTACACGACCTTGCAGAGTACGGATTTTATCGCTCATTACGCACCTGCCTTCTCAGTCAGTAAAGTCTTCACACGTGCGATATCACGACGCACTTGTTTCAACAGATGAGACTGTTGTAGCTGACCACTTGCAGCCTGCATACGTAAATTAAATTGTTCACGTAACAAGTTCAAAAGTTCAGCATTCAGCTCTTCAACGCTTTTTTCGCGCAGCTCTTGTGCTTTCATTACATCACCGTCTTAGTTACAAAGGTGGTTTTGATAGGCAGTTTCGCTGCTGCCAGAGAGAATGCCTCACGAGCCAGCTCTTCAGGCACACCGTCCATTTCGTATAAAACTTTACCAGGCTGGATTAAGGCAACCCAATATTCTACGTTACCTTTACCTTTACCCATACGAACTTCGAGTGGTTTCTCAGTGATTGGTTTGTCTGGGAACACACGGATCCAGATTTTACCTTGACGCTTAATAGCACGGGTCATAGCACGACGTGCCGCTTCGATCTGACGTGCAGTCAGACGACCACGGCCAACAGCTTTAAGACCGAAAGTGCCGAAGCTAACATCCGTACCTTGCGCTAGACCACGGTTGCGGCCTTTGTGCACCTTACGGAATTTTGTACGCTTTGGTTGTAACATCAGCGACTCTCCTTACTTGCGGCCTTTACGCTGCTGCTTTTTAGGTTGAGCAGCTGGTTTCTCAGCTTGTTCAACAGCAGCCATACCACCCAGAATCTCACCTTTGAAGATCCATACCTTAACGCCGAGAACACCGTAAGTGGTGTGCGCTTCTGAAGTGTTGTAATCGATATCAGCACGTAATGTGTGCAGTGGCACACGGCCTTCACGATACCACTCGGTACGAGCGATTTCAGCACCGCCTAAACGGCCACTGACTTCAACTTTAATACCTTTAGCGCCCAGACGCATTGCGTTCTGTACTGCACGCTTCATAGCACGACGGAACATAACACGACGTTCCAGCTGTGAAGAAATGCTGTCAGCAACTAATTTTGCGTCCAGTTCTGGTTTACGAACTTCGGCGATATTGATTTGCGCAGGAACACCAGCGATATCCGCTACTGTTTTACGCAGTTTTTCAACGTCTTCACCTTTCTTACCGATAACGATACCTGGGCGAGCAGTGTGAATAGTCACACGGATGCTTTTCGCAGGACGTTCGATAACGATGCGAGAGATTGACGCTTTTGCCAATTCTTTATTTAAGTACTGGCGTACTTTAAAATCGCTGTCTAGGTTGTCAGCGAATTCATTGGTATTCGCATACCAAGTAGAGTTCCAAGGTTTGACAATACCCAGGCGAATACCATTAGGATGTACTTTCTGACCCATTGCTAGTCTCCAGAGTCTCAGCGATCGGACACAACCACTGTAATGTGGCTGGTGCGCTTAAGAATACGATCTGCACGGCCTTTCGCACGCGGCATGATGCGTTTCATAGTTGGACCTTCGTCTACGAATATTTTCGCAACTTTCAGGTCATCAATGTCAGCGCCATCGTTTTGCTCTGCGTTAGCAATTGCAGATTCAAGTACTTTCTTCACTAAACCAGCAGCTTTCTTGTTGGTGTAGGTCAGAATTTCCAGAGCTTGCGACACTTTCTTACCGCGAATCAGGTCGGCAACTAAGCGAACCTTCTGGGCAGAAGAACGAGCGTGGCGATGCATAGCTAAAGTTTCCATCTCTTCCTCCTATCCTTAACGTTTCTTAGCTTTCTTATCTGCCGCGTGGCCGCGATAAGTGCGAGTCGGTGCGAATTCACCCAGTTTGTGACCAACCATTTCGTCGGTTACGAAAACTGGAACATGCTGACGACCATTATGGACAGCGATGGTCAATCCGATCATATTAGGAAAGATCGTTGAACGACGGGACCAAGTCTTGAGAGGCTTCTTGTCTCCGCTTTCCACCGCTTTCTCTACCTTCTTCAGCAAGTGCAGGTCAATAAAAGGACCTTTCTTGAGAGAACGTGGCATGGCTTATCCTCTAATTATTTTTTAGAACGATGACGTACGATGAATTGATCAGTACGCTTGTTGCTACGAGTTTTCTTACCTTTGGTTTGAACGCCCCAAGGTGTTACAGGGTGTTTACCAAAGTTACGGCCTTCACCACCACCATGTGGATGGTCTACTGGGTTCATCGCAGTACCGCGAACGGTAGGACGAATACCACGCCAGCGACTAGCACCAGCTTTACCGAGAACACGTAACATATGTTCAGCGTTACCAACTTCACCTAAGGTTGCACGGCAATCAGCTAAAACTTTACGCATTTCACCAGAACGCAGACGTAAGGTGACATAAGCACCATCACGAGCAACGATTTGAGCGTAAGTACCTGCTGAACGCGCTAACTGTCCACCTTTACCTGGTTTCAGTTCGATATTATGAACTGTAGAACCAACAGGGATGTTGCGCATAGGCAGTGCGTTACCAGCTTTGATTGCTGAATCAACACCAGATTGAATCTGGTCGCCAGCTTTCAGGCCTTTTGGTGCAAGAATATAACGACGTTCACCGTCTTTATATAGTACCAGTGCAATGTTCGCAGAACGATTTGGATCATATTCCAAACGCTCAACAACCGCAGGGATACCATCTTTGTTGCGTTTAAAATCAACTAAACGATAATGCTGCTTATGGCCACCACCGATATGACGGGTAGTGATACGGCCATTGTTGTTACGACCACCGGATTTGCTGTTTTTTTCTAACAGCGGAGCATAAGGTTTTCCCTTATGCAGCTCAGGGTTAACCACTTTAACAACGTGGCGACGGCCCGGAGACGTAGGTTTACATTTAACAACTGCCATTGTTCTTTACTCCTCCGACTTACTCTGCGCCGCTAACGAAGTCCAGATTCTGGCCTTCTTTCAGCGTAACGTAAGCTTTTTTCCAGTCACTGCGGCGACCGGAACGCTGACCGTGGCGTTTAGTTTTGCCTTTAACCAGCAAAGTGTTAACACCTTCAACTTCGACTTCAAACAGTTTCTGTACAGCAGCTTTGATTTCTGCTTTAGTCGCGTCTTTCGCAACTTTGAGAACGATGGTATTGCTTTTTTCCATCGCTGTAGAAGCTTTTTCAGATACATGCGGCGCGCGCAGTACTTTTAGCAGACGTTCTTCACGGATCATGCCAGCATCTCCTCAACTTGCTTCACAGCATCAGCAGTCATAACCACTTTGTCGAAGGCGATCAGGCTTACTGGGTCGATACCAGCTGCATCACGAACGTCAACCTTGTACAGGTTGCGCGCTGCTAAAAACAGATTTTCATCTAATTCAGCAGTGATGATCAGCACATCTTCCAGAGCCATATCTTTCAGTTTCTGTGCCAGCAACTTAGTTTTAGGCGCTTCTACAGAGAACTTCTCGACAACGATCAGACGATCTTGACGTACCAATTCAGACAGGATGCTTTTTAAAGCACCACGGTACATCTTCTTATTAACTTTTTGACTGTGGTCCTGTGGTTTAGCTGCAAAGCTAACACCACCAGAGCGCCAAATCGGGCTCTTTACTGAACCAGCACGTGCACGACCAGTGCCTTTTTGACGCCATGGTTTTTTACCTGAACCAGAAACTTCAGCACGAGTTTTCTGAGCACGAGTACCTTGACGAGCACCAGCTGCATATGCAACAACTACTTGGTGAACAAGCGCTTCATTGAAATCACGCCCGAAGGTAGTTTCGGAAACAGTCAGCGCGCTTTGCGCGTCTTTCATTACCAATTCCATTCCTATCTCCTCGACGTTAAGCCTTGACAGCCGGTTTTACGATCAGGTTGCTACCAGTTGCTCCTGGAACAGCACCTTTGACCAGCAGCAGGTTGCGCTCAGCGTCAACACGTACTACATCTAAGCTTTGAACAGTTACACGTTCATTACCTAGTTGGCCTGCCATTTTCTTGCCTTTAAACACTTTGCCCGGAGTCTGGTTCTGACCGATAGAACCCGGAACACGGTGAGACAAGGAGTTACCGTGAGTAGCATCTTGAGTACGGAAATTCCAGCGCTTAACTGTGCCGGCAAAACCTTTACCTTTAGATGTACCAGTAACGTCGACTTTTTTAACGTCAGCGAAAATTTCAACGCTAATGCTTTGACCTGCTGCAAACTCAGTACCTTCTTCAGTACGGAATTCACGCAGAATACGGCCAGCTTCAACGCCAGCTTTAGCGAAATGACCTGCTTCAGGTTTAGTTACACGGTTAGCTTTTTTGCTACCAGTAGTAACCTGAATTGCATTATAACCGTCAGTTTCTGCAGTTTTAACCTGAGTAACACGGTTATTTTCAATTTCGATAACAGTTACAGGGATAGAAACACCATCTTCAGTGAAGATACGCGTCATTCCCACTTTCTTACCGACTAAACCAATCATTGTTTCAACCTCTCAATCGTTCGACGACCTGATTAACCCAGGCTGATCTGCACGTCAACGCCGGCAGCCAGGTCCAGACGCATCAGAGCATCAACGGTCTTTTCGGTTGGCTCAACGATGTCAACCAGACGCTTGTGAGTGCGAATTTCGTACTGATCACGCGCATCTTTGTTAACGTGCGGAGAGATCAGAACGGTAAAACGCTCTTTACGTGTCGGCAGCGGGATAGGACCACGTACTTGCGCACCAGTGCGCTTAGCAGTCTCTACGATTTCCGCAGTTGATTGATCGATTAAACGATGATCAAAAGCTTTCAGGCGGATACGGATTCTTTGGTTCTGCATGAGACCAGAGCTCCAACTATTTATAAACGTAAAATGATTACTCCTCGTACCCATTTCGATTGATGGGAGAGTGTAATCGTTCTTGATGTAACTCCCAAATCGGGAGTATTGTCTAAATGAGTAACAAATCGTTAACTCAATACTGAGATTTCAGTCCTAAAATATAGGGCTTACTCATCAGTAAGCCCGCGCATTATACGTAAATTATCGCTAAACGCAAGCAATCGGGGAAAATATGTGCGAATTTTTTTAAGGTGGTCACTGAGCGCTGGTATTAAAAAAGCCCTCAATGTTGAAAACTCAATTATTGAGGGCTTTTATTAACTATAATTTTTTAGTTAAACAATGTTATTGAGCATTACTCTTCTTTGATTTGTGCTTGAAGGTAGTTCTGTAGTCCTATACGAGTGATCAACTCAAGTTGCGTTTCAATCCAATCAATATGGTTTTCTTCGTCTGCTAAAATTTCAATCATTAAATCTCGACTGACGTAATCATGAACAGAGTCCGCATATTTGATAGCTTCTTTTAGATTTTTTGCACCGTCTATCTCAAGTTGTAGGTCTGATTTCAGCATCTCTTCAACATCTTCACCAATATTTAACTTGCCAAGATCTTGTAAATTAGGGATACCTTCGAGGAAAAGAATACGCTCGATGTATTTATCGGCATGTTTCATTTCATCAATTGATTCATGGTATTCCATCTCATTGAGACGAGTTAGCCCCCAATTTTTGAACATACGGGCATGTAAAAAATATTGGTTAATCGCAACTAGTTCATTGCCCAATAATTTATTTAAATGGGCTATCATTTTTTTATCGCCTTTCATGTGTACCCTCCATCGCTTCCAGTATTTTAAGTGTAGTACTGAAATAGATAGCTGGGTAATATTTATACGACGATTTAAATGAAAAGTTAGTAATTTAATTCTTACGAGTGACTAGATTACAACCTAAGCAACTTCGACAGCGCAGATTTCTTCAAGTAAAACCTGTTCTTCATGCAAGATTACCTTCGTCTGCCTAATACATTTTCCGCATTCGAGGCCTACAGGTAAAATTTGGCGTAACCCTTTAAGGGAGGTGACCTGATATTTTCTTACTACATTTCTGATCTGTTTATCAGTAATTGCTTCACAGAGGCATACGTACATGATGCTTAACCTGTATAAATCACATACGAATATTTTAAATGAAAATGATTTGTATTTCAATTATCATTGCTGATTATTTACACAATATACTTTAGTGCCGTATTTAGAATTGACTTGTGGGGTCACTAGGCATTTCTTTCAGCCTAACGAGTGCTAAAACTAAAAAGGCACCTGAACGGTGCCTTTTCATTAAAACCTTTAGTGGTTAGGTATTATGCAATAATTTTTGCAACAACACCCGCACCTACAGTACGGCCACCTTCACGGATTGCGAAACGTAAACCGTCGTCCATCGCGATTGGGTGGATCAGGGTAACGATCATGTTGATGTTATCACCTGGCATTACCATTTCTACGCCTTCTGGCAGTTCGATAGTACCTGTTACGTCAGTTGTACGGAAGTAGAACTGTGGACGGTAACCTTTGAAGAATGGAGTATGACGACCACCTTCATCTTTGCTCAGAATATAAACTTCTGATTCGAACTGAGTATGTGGCTTGATTGAACCTGGTTTAGCCAATACTTGACCACGT
>NZ_JBIXLP010000018.1:56163-133502 GCF_053543535.1 Providencia sp. AGC89 | reverse complement strand
GGTCATGTATTCAATCCGGTGATTAACCTGTAATATAGGGTAATTTATCGGAGAATATTCATGGCTAAAGTCGATGTAAGGTGCCCATTTTGTCAACAAACGCTCCCAGTGAAAAAACATGGATTAGGTAGCACTGGTCATCAACGTTATCGTTGCCAAGATTGCTGCCGAAGCTTCCAACTCGATTATAAATATCGTGCTTGCCAACCCGGAACTAAAGATAAAATTATCGACCTCACGATGAATAATGCCGGTATTCGTGATACTGCTAGGGCCCTTCATATCAGCATTAATGCGGTTGTTCGTACTTTAAAAAACTCTCGCCGAAGCAGGTAACGTCTTTACCGCTTGATAATTTGCACATTGAACTCCTTTGTGAAGTCGATGAACAGTGGTCTTTTGTGGCTAATAAGAAACAACAACGCTGGCTTTGGTATGCCTGGGAACCTCGCCTAAAACGGATTATTGCTCATACGTTTGGTCGTCGAAACAAGAGAACTCTTCGCCAGTTACTGGCTTTACTGTCTCGGTTTAATGTGGCTTTTTGGTGCACGGATAAGTTCAGTGCTTATGAGATATTACCTAAACAAAAACACGTAGCAAGTAAGTTTTATACCCAACGAATAGAAAGAGAGAATTTGAATTTAAGAAATCGCTTAAAGCGTCTTAACCGTAAGACGTTAGGTTATTCGAAGTCGCCTGAAATGCATGATAAAATCATCGGCACATTCATAGAGCGGGAGTATTACCTATTGTGATGATCTCTATATTGAATACACGACCAATCATTTTTATTGGTTGCTAATTATTTCTAGTGACATTTAAAGTGTAAAATTATATTAAATTATCGATTTGATCAAGAAAAACCAACAAAAGACATTATGTAATTAAGAAGTGAAAAACTTTTTATAAAGCAATGCATTGCTACATAAATAATACAAAGGTCTCATTTTTTTGTATATAAAAAACATGTTTACCTATCAATTAATATGTATTTGATTGTTCATAACTATTTTAAATGATGAAGATTAATTTTATAATGAATATTACTAGCTAAAAATTTTTTTTCTTATTTAGGAGATGGTATGCATATGCATATAGTTAAAAAGGAAAATATTTATGCTTTATTAGGAAATTATTTACGAAAAGCTAGGGTGAGCAAGGGGTTATCAGGCAATGAATTAGGTTCGGTTATTCATTTGAGCCAGCAGCAAGTATCACGCTATGAACTAGGAATTAATAAATTAAGTTTAGATAAATTAATTGAAATTGTCATTTTTCTCGATATTGATATTAACGAAATAACTAAAATTATTTCTAAACAGGTAGAGAATGAAAAAAAGAGTTAGATGGGGTTAGTATCTTTATTTTGGTAAGTTTTTATAACTATTTTATATTATTAGAAAAGTATTAAACTTAAAAAACATGCTTTGAATCATAATTTTAATTTATAGGAAATAACCAATTAATTTGACTAATCTCCTTTGGCACTATTTATTGTGGTAATTACTTAAAGGAAAAAACTGATTTTAAAATAAATTCTATAAATATAAATAATCAATTGTATTTTTAAATTGAATTTTTATGATTTTATATATGGTTAGGGACGGGGTTGTAGCTAACTGATTATTATAGATAAAATATAGTGCTATTGTTCAATAAACCTTTTCAGTTTCAGTAAAGGGCTTAAAAGGTTTAACGTGAATATTCATGTGCATTTTATCAAATTTCTTATTTGTAAGTAACCTTTATTATTATACATAACTAGTTGTTATTTATTTTATATTATTACTTTTTATCTTGAACCCTGCGTTTTTTCCTACTTTTTTTCTTTAAGATGTCATTATTTAATAGTGTTCCCTATAACATTATGCTTAAATAAAACTTAACTAATTATGAGTTAAGGTTATGGTTTTATGTTCAAATATATAGGGATATTATTTGTGTTTTTGCTTGTTGGTTGCTCGATTTCAGCATCTAATAAAGGCTACTACCTTGATAATCGTTACCCATCAAGAAATACGAGTGAACGGATTCAATATATTATTTTACACTACACTGTTTCTAATGATGCACGTTCGATAGAGCTTTTAACAAAAGGGAATGTGAGTTCACACTATCTTATTCCCAGTAAACCTGAATTTAAATACGGTAAACCAGTTGTATTACAATTGGTACTCGAACAGCTAAAAGCTTGGCATGCTGGTTATAGTCGTTGGCAACATCAAAAAGGTTTGAATGACACTTCCATCGGTATTGAGATAGTAAATCCCGGTCTTCAAGAAAATAGCCTTGGGAACCAAACTTGGGTACCTTTTAATGAATCGCAGATTGTTGCATTGATTCCATTAGTTCAAGATATTATGCAACGGTATAATATACCGCCTGAAAATATTATCGGTCATAGCGATATCGCACCATTACGTAAACAAGATCCAGGTAGGGCATTTCCATGGCAGCGTCTTGCTCAGCAAGGAATTGGTGCATGGCCTGATGCTAAAACAGTTAGTAAATACTTAGCGGGGCGAAATGCTAACGAACCCGCTAATGTGTTACGTGTTCAAAAGGCTCTAAAATTTTATGGTTATTCGGCGATCCCTCTATCTGGCGAGTTGGATGACCAAACCAAAAAGACATTGCGTGCCTTTCAGCTGCACTTTCGTCAGCGGGATATTGAAGGGTTAGCCGATGCAGAAACAGAGGCAATTGCGTTAGCCTTAATTGAAAAATATCGAGATATGGAAAATTTCAAATTATTTGAGCAAACGGAGTAGTTATAAATATAAGCTACATAATGGTTAACATTGCTGATGAGTATAATAAAAGTGAAATGAGGTTTGGGCCTCATTTCACTTTTTGTCATTTAACGGTTTGCGCCGTACTCACGGCTAATTTCTTTTGCAGCCTTGATAACCATCGCACCTAATTCAGTAATGCGGTCATCTGTAATACGTGATAACGGCCCTGAAATAGAAATAGCAGCAAAGGCTTCTTTATGTTCATCATAAATACAGGCACCAATGCACCTTAAGCCTAAAGCATGCTCTTCATCATCATAGGAAAACCCTTGTTTTTTAGCTTGTTGCAAGTTTTCTTTTAAGGCTGATGGGTTAGTTAACGTGTATGGAGTATAGGCATGTAACCCTTTGCGGCTTAAAAGAGGGATTAGCTTTTCTTCGGGTAAGTTTGCAATAAACGCCTTACCGGCTCCAGAGGCGTGTAAAGGCAGTTTCCCGCCAATAGGTGCTGACATCCTCATTAATGCGTTGCATTGCACTTGATCGACAATAACAGCATCATATTCCGAGTGGTCGAGGATAGCTAAATTGACGGTTTCCCCTGACCCATCCATTAAACGGCGTAATATAGGGTGAACCAACGCTAATAAATTACGACTTTCTAAAAAGCTACTTCCAATAATAAAGGCATGAGATGCAATAACCCATAAGCCAAGATCGCCCGTTTGGCGCACAAAACCATGCTGTTCTAATGTCATCAACAGTCGATGTGTCGTTGAATTTGGTAAGCCAGCTTGTAATGCAAGGTCAGTGAGTGCAATGCCACCGGTGGATTCAGAAATGTATTCCAACAGTGTCAGCCCACGACTTAATGATTGAACTTGCCCCGCAGCGGTAGCTCCACTTGCTGGCCCTTTTGCTTTTTTTATCTTTTTAGTAATTGGTGCCGTTGCCATTAAGTCTCTCCTGACGGTAATTTTGTTTCTATTATGTACTATCTCACCTAAAAATACTCATCGGATCAGTTGAAAGACCGATTTTATGCAACCTGAAAAACTCTCATCATAACAGCGAATTTTCGAGTTAAAAGTTGTGATAGGATGTTATAAGTAAAAATTTGACTTATTTCTCAGTGTTCCATTTTAGGAGGGCAGTGCAGTGTCCGAAAAAATTAATCAATTAGAACAAGAATTAAAAAAACGTATATTGGTATTAGATGGTGCAATGGGAACAATGATCCAACAACATAAGTTGTCGGAAGAACAATTTCGTGGGGATAGGTTTGCTGACTGGCCCTGTGATGTGAAAGGTAATAATGACTTATTAGTACTAACACAGCCTGAGATTATTAGAGATATACATCATCAATATTTTGCAGCAGGTGCAGATATCGTTGAGACAAACACCTTTAACTCCACGCCTATTGCGATGGCTGACTATAAAATGGAAGCCATTTCCGATGAAATTAATGAAACTGCTGCACGTATTGCGCGCGAATGTGCCGATGAATGGACACGAAAAACGCCAGAGCAGCCTCGCTATGTGGCGGGTGTTTTAGGCCCAACCAATCGTACGGCTTCTATTTCTCCGGATGTAAATGACCCTGCTTATAGAAATGTTACTTTTGATCAACTTGTTGAAGCTTACAGGGGATCTACACGATCTTTAGTTAAAGGTGGGGTCGATCTAATTATGATCGAAACTATTTTTGATACCTTAAATGCTAAAGCGGCGATTTTTGCAGTTGAAACAGAATTAGACGCGCTAGGTGTTTCGCTGCCTATTATGATTTCAGGCACTATTACTGATGCATCTGGGCGTACTTTATCGGGGCAAACGACAGAAGCATTTTATAACTCATTGCGTCACGCGGCCCCACTTTCATTTGGTTTGAATTGTGCACTGGGTCCTGATGAACTTCGTCAGTATGTTTCAGAGCTATCAAGAATTGCTGAGTGTTATGTCAGTGCTCACCCAAATGCCGGCCTGCCAAATGCATTTGGTGAGTATGACCTTGATGCACAAAATATGGCTGAACAAATTCATGAATGGGCAACAGCAGGTTTTTTAAATATCGTCGGTGGGTGTTGTGGCACAACACCATTACATATTAAAAAAATGGCGGAAGCGGTGAAAGGGGTGATGCCGCGTCAGTTACCTGAATTGCCTGTTGAATGTCGTTTATCAGGTTTAGAACCATTGAATATCAGCAAACAGTCACTGTTTGTAAATGTTGGGGAAAGAACGAACGTAACGGGTTCAGCAAAATTCAAAAGGCTGATTAAAGAGGAAAACTATTTAGAAGCGTTAGATGTGGCGCGCCAACAAGTGGAAAGCGGTGCTCAAATCATCGATATTAATATGGATGAGGGGATGCTGGACTCCCTAGCTGCTATGGTACGTTTTCTGAATTTAATCGCGGGTGAACCTGATATTGCTCGTGTTCCTATTATGATTGATTCTTCAAAATGGGAAGTCATCGAAGCTGGGCTTAAATGTATACAAGGTAAGGGAATTGTTAACTCTATCTCCATGAAAGAGGGGGTTGAAACCTTTGTCGAACACGCCAAACTGCTGCGTAAATACGGGGCTGCGGTGGTTGTTATGGCCTTCGATGAGGTAGGGCAAGCCGATACACGTGAGCGTAAAATTGAGATTTGCCGACGCGCCTATCAGGTGTTGACCGAAGAGGTTGGCTTTCCCCCTGAAGATATCATTTTCGACCCAAATATTTTTGCTGTCGCGACAGGGATTGAAGAGCATAATAATTATGCTGTTGATTTTATTGATGTTTGTAAGGATATTAAACAACAACTACCACATGCCATGATATCCGGTGGGGTATCGAATGTTTCCTTCTCTTTCAGGGGGAACGACCCAGTCCGTGAAGCTATCCACGCCGTTTTCTTGTACTACGCCATTCGTAATGGAATGGATATGGGGATCGTGAATGCAGGGCAATTAGCCATTTATGACGACCTACCCGCTGAGTTGAAAGATGCAGTTGAAGATGTGGTATTAAATCGCCGTAATGATAGTACTGAGCGGTTACTGGAATTAGCGGAAAAATACCGCGGGGCTGGTGCTCAAGAACAGCAAATCCAACAGGCGGAATGGCGAGGTTGGGACGTAGAAAAACGCCTTGAATATTCGCTTGTTAAGGGGATCACTGAATTTATCATTCAAGATACAGAAGAAACTCGCCAACGTGCATCAAGCCCCATCGAGGTTATTGAAGGCCCGCTGATGAACGGGATGAATGTTGTGGGGGATCTGTTTGGTGAAGGAAAAATGTTTTTACCACAAGTGGTGAAATCTGCCCGGGTGATGAAACAAGCAGTTGCGTATTTAGAACCGTATATTCAAGAACTTAAACAATCGGGAAGTAGTGCTGGTAAAGTGTTGTTAGCAACAGTCAAAGGGGATGTTCACGACATTGGTAAAAATATTGTTGGCGTAGTGCTTCAGTGTAATAACTATGAAATCATCGACTTAGGCGTGATGGTGCCATGCGAAACAATTTTAAAAACGGCACGTGAGCAAAATGTCGACATTATCGGCCTGTCAGGCTTGATAACGCCATCCCTTGATGAAATGGTTCATGTGGCAAAAGAGATGGAAAGACAAGGCTTTACGTTGCCGTTATTGATTGGGGGGGCAACAACGTCGAAAGCACATACCGCAGTGAAAATTGAACCTAACTACAGTGGACCAACCACGTACGTCCAAAATGCATCACGTACTGTTGGTGTGGTTTCAGCGTTATTGTCTGATACTCAAAAAGCAGATTTTGTTGAGCGTACTCGCCGTGAATATGACACGGTACGTTTACAACATGGGCGTAGACGACCAAAAACACCACCAGTCACTCTTGATATTGCCCGAGCCAATAAGGTGAAAATTGATTGGTCTAATTATCAGCCGCCGGTGCCGAAATTTTTGGGTATTCAAGAGGTCAATGCATCAATAACAACCTTACGTGAATATATTGACTGGACGCCATTTTTTATGACGTGGTCGCTCGCTGGGAAGTACCCACGTATCTTAGACGACGAAGTCGTGGGGTCAGAAGCACGTAAATTATTGAATGATGCTAACGCGATGTTAGATAAGCTCGAAAAAGAACGTTTACTGACACCAAAAGGTATTTTTGGCTTATTCCCCGCGAACTGTGTTGGTGACGATGTTGAAATCTATACAGACGAAACACGCCATCATGTGCAAGCAGTGAGTTTGAACCTACGTCAGCAAACCTTAAAGACGGATTTCCCGAATTATTGTTTATCTGATTTTGTGGCACCTAAAGACAGTGGTAAAGCCGATTATATCGGTGCATTTGCTGTTACTGGTGGTTTAGAAGAGGATGTGCTGGCGGATGAATACGAAAAACAGCATGATGATTATAATAAAATTATGGTTAAAGCGCTGGCGGATAGGCTTGCAGAGGCATTTGCTGAATTTTTACATCAACAGGTTCGTATGCAGTATTGGGGTTATGCGAAAGATGAAAATTTAAGTAATGACGAGTTGATCCGTGAAAATTACCAAGGTATTCGGCCTGCACCGGGCTATCCAGCTTGCCCTGAGCACACAGAAAAAGAGAAGATTTGGCAGCTATTAGATGTTGAAAACCAAGTGGGAATGAAACTCACTAGTTCATATGCGATGTGGCCTGGGGCATCTGTATCAGGTTGGTATTTTAGTCATCCAGATAGCAAATATTTTGCAGTGGCTCAATTACAGAAAGACCAAATTGAAGATTATTCAAAACGTAAGGGGCTGTCGGTGACGGAACTTGAGCGTTGGTTAGCACCTAATTTAGGCTATGACCCAGAAGATTAATAAAACAGTGTATTGATTTTTCAGGTGTTCGGCACCATCTTATGGGTAAAGACATTAAAGGGGTCTAATGATGAGCTATGAATTTATTATTGAAAATGAACTGCCGCATTCAGTGGCATTTCCTTATCAGATCCAAAACAGTGCGGCGCCTGAAACATTTCTCATGAGCGAAGATGCGGTCAGTGCGATGATGAGTATCTTACAAATTATGGACAAACTCGATACGGATGAGTCCCTTGATGAGCACTGTTTTAACCAAATTTGGCTAAAAAGCGAGTTAACACCGGCGCGTGCAGAAGAAATTTATTTATTTCTGGAAGAGCGTTTAGCCGTAGAACCAGTGCCTTCACAAGACGAAATAGCTGCATTTCATCAAGCACAACT
This sequence comes from Providencia sp. AGC89, assembly GCF_053543535.1. Taxonomy (NCBI): domain Bacteria; kingdom Pseudomonadati; phylum Pseudomonadota; class Gammaproteobacteria; order Enterobacterales; family Morganellaceae; genus Providencia; species Providencia sp. AGC89. The sequence continues at coordinate 125,538 of NZ_JBIXLP010000018.1, read as the reverse complement.
AGATGAAAACAAACTGTTATCGCAAGAAAGTAGTAAAGAAGGCATGATCCCAGTCCATAAATTTTCTACCAATGATGGTTGGTTGGTCACGACTAAAGAATGTGAATGGATAGCTGAAGTTTTCGCCCCAGAATTAGTGAGTGAAAACCACTTTGTTGTGTCGCAAATTTCTGAGTTATGCAAAATTAGTCACCAAAAACTGGAACATTTACTGATTGAGTGGGGGAAATTTAATTTATTTGCCAGTAAACATGGTGGTTACCGCGTTAATTAAGCCTTTGATAGGTTAATCTTTGGTTTAGGTAGTGGCCGTTTTAGCGATGAATGAACACTACCTAAATTTTTCGACGAAATTTCTTCCTAATAGCGTTTTTTCAGCTTGAATCCCTTATGAATTTTTTATTGGAATGTTATGTTAATAACATAACGCCAATGAATGGGTAATGGTGATGAAATTACGGTATTTATTTCTAGCAGTGTGTTTGAGCACTGCGTCTTTGGCTCAAGCGACTTCGGAAGCTCCTTCTACAAAAAATAAGCCGCTAGAAACCGCAAGTCAGGCCAACGATGTCGTATTTCCTGATGATTTTAAAGCTAAATTAAAATCTGCTAAGGAAGGGGATGTCGATGCGATGGTGGATGTCGGGCTAGCCTATATGGATGGAACCGATTTTTTGCAGAGCAATGATCAGGAAGCTTATCGCTGGTTTAAAAAAGTTTCTGATTTAGATAATACAGATGGCGATTATTATTTAGGTATGCTGCTGCAAAATCAAAAAAAATTTAAACAAGCGGAGTACTGGTATCGCCGAGGCGCTGAAAAAGGGGATGCTTATTGCCAATATGCCATGGGGTATTTATATGAACATGGTGTAGGAGTTGAGCAAAACTATCAGCAGGCTAAAGCATGGTATTCAGAGGCTGCGGAGCAAGAGCATGCAAATGCACAGTTTGCTATGGGATTATTTTATCATGATGGGCTTGGTGGCGAAGTTGATTATTCAAAGGCTCGTGAATGGTATGAAAGAAGTGCGGTAAATAATGTTGCAGCGGCGGTTAATAACCTTGCTGTTATGTATGAAAACGGTGACGGGGTAGAGCAGGATGATGATACGGCCGTTTACTTGTATCGCCAAGCCGCAAATATGGGTTCAGCAATTGCGCAAGTCAATATGGGTGATTTTTATCAGGAAGGCCATAACTCGATTGAGAAAAATAGTTATCAAGCCATGTATTGGTATAAAAGGGCTGCGCAGCAAAACAATGCTTCGGCGCAACTGGCTATTGCAAAAGTTTATGAGCTTGGCAATGGGGTAACTAAAGACTTAGCTGAAGCATTCACATGGTATGAACGAGCTGCACAAAACAAATCATTTGAAGCAGGAATGAAGGTCGCTGAGTTTTATGAGAAAGGGTTAGGTGGCATTCAAAAGAACCCTGTAAAGGCAGTAGAATGGTATCAAAATTTAGCCAATCAGGATTATAACGCAGCACAAATTAAGCTCGCCAAATTATATTTGGCTGGTGAATGGAAAGAAGCCGATGTTACGCAAATTGCAAATTGGTTAATACTGGCACAAGGGGATAGCATTGAGGCGAAAAATCAATTAGCAATTTTCTATTTAACGGGGACTGGCGTTGCGCAAAACTCGTTAAAGGCCCGAGAGCTTTTGGAAAATGCCGCATTTAAGAAAAACAGCGATGCACAGAATAACCTTGCTGTAATGTATGCTCGTGGCGAAGGGGGAGAAAAAAATATCTTCCGTGCAGTCATGTGGTTTGAGCGCGCAGTCGAACTCGGTAATGCCACTGCCAAACATAATTTAGTACTATTACAGCAGAACAAAGGTGTGAAAGCCGCAATGTTAAAGTACACTGACAGCGTTAAAACGAAAAATAAGTCAACTGATTGAATAAGAAGGCGATTATGAATATCGCCTTCTTTGTTTTAGAGCGGTAGTTTGGTTACTCGAATAAATTACTATGTAATGTACGAACGATATTTTCAGCATCGTCACCGGGAACCAGTAAACAAATATTGTGGCTACTGGCCCCGTAGCTGATCATGCGAATATTGAAAGATTCTAAAGCACCAAAGATTTGTTTCCCTAACCCATTTACTTGCGATAATTCATTACCGATGATGGCCACTAAGGCTAAGTTTTCTTCAACTTCAACACGGCATAGAGCCGAAAGCTCAGTCATCAGTGCATTAGTTAGCAAACTGCCATTTGTCCCTGTTGAACCGGTTGTATCTAAGGTTAGAGCGACACTCACTTCGGAAGTTGTGATTAAATCTACCGAGATATTATGACGTAGTAAAATCGTAAATATTTCAGCTAAAAAACCACGTGCATGTAGCATTTTTAGGCTATGCAGAGTTAATAATGTTTGTTTACGGCGTAGCGCTAATGCCCTGAATTGTGGTGGATTACTGGTTTTATCAGAAACAATGGTGCCACCTGCTTCTGGGGCTTTACTTGAACCAACGAAAACCGGGATACCAGCACGTACAGCGGGGAGTAGTGTTGCCGGATGCAAAATTTTTGCCCCAAAGGTTGCCATTTCAGCAGCTTCATCGAATGCTATTTCATCAATACGCTGTGCATTTGGCACGACCCGTGGGTCAGTAGAGTAAATACCTGGAACGTCAGTCCAAATATCAACGCGAGATAAGCTTAGGACTTCAGCTAGCAGTGCAGCGGTATAATCACTCCCACCACGCCCAAGTGTTGTTGTACGGCCTTTTGGATCACGGCCAATAAACCCTTGGGTAATAACTACCGATTCTGCTAAGCGAGGTAACAGCTGTTGTTCTGCAAGGGTTTTCAACTGCTCCAACTCAGGTTCTGCACGACCAAAACTTTCATTGGTTCTCATGACTTTACGGACATCAAACCATTGTGACTCGGTATTGCGCTGGCGGAGGACTTCTACGAATAATAGGGTCGACATTAATTCACCATGACTAACCATTTCATCCGTCAATGCGTCAGAAGTGGCGAGAGACGCGGAATCAGCTAAATGAGCGATATTATCAAGTAATCGATTGATTTCTTCACGGATCACATCAGCAGTTTGCAGATTATCAATAATCGCATATTGGATATCTTTAACTTTTTTCAGTAGCTCATTGCGTTTATCAATATCACAACCTTCAGCGAGTTCTATTAGCAAATTAGTGACTCCAGCGGAGGCAGAAAGCACAACGACTCGAACATTTGGATTAGAAAGAATGATATTGGCACTATTGTTCATTGCCTCAAAGTTCGCGACACTAGTGCCGCCAAATTTTGCGATAACAAACTGACTGTTGTCTGATAAAGACGCTACTGTATTCATGGTATCGATCCCTGTCGTTAAACTATATTTTTATATAGATTTATCGGGTAATTAGCGTTGCGTCAATCAAGAATCGAAGTAAATCAGTAATTCTAATGATAGGTAATTCATTATCGGTTTTCTCAATATACTCGTCATCCTTCAAGCTGCATGGGTGTTGACTGCGCTCAGATAGCCGAATCACATACTTTTGTATGCTCATCGGTCTATCTTCTCTTGTCGCCTACATGCAACTCGAATGATTTAGAGTATATGGCGGTGGTCATCCTTCAAGCTGCATGGGTGTTGACTGCGCTCAGATAGCCGAATCACATACTTTTGTATGCTCATCGGTCTATCTTCCCTTGTCGCCTACATGCAACTCGAATGATTTAGCGTGTACGCGCTGCTGTTAAAGTTAAATGACATTGAAAGTGCGTATTTCAGTGAAAGAGTTAATTATGTCTGGAAAAGTGCCGTGGAATTGGGGAATATCAACATAACGCAGAAAACCGATAAGTCTCGTATCTTTGACGAGGTACAATATATTTATATTTTAAATTATTTTGGAGAGTGTTATCCATGAAAAGTATTAATCCAAGCCAAACGGCTGCATGGCGGGCGCTAGAACAACATTTTGCGCAAATGAAGGATGTTCATATGCGTGACTTGTTTGCGCAGGATAAAGACCGCTTTACTCATTTTTCGGCAACGTTCGATGGTCAAATCTTAGTGGATTTCTCCAAAAATAGAGTTACACAAGAAACATTAGATAACCTGTTAGCGTTAGCAAAAGAAACTGAGCTAGAAAGCGCGATCAAGAGCATGTTCAGTGGTGAAAAAATCAACCGTACCGAAGACCGAGCGGTGTTACATACGGCTTTACGTAACCGTGATAACACACCGATTTATGTTGATGGTAAAGATGTGATGCCAGATGTTAATGCTGTGTTAGAAAAAATGCAGAAATTTAGCGAGCGCATTATTCGCGGAGAGTGGAAAGGTTATACAGGTAAAGCGATAACAGATGTTGTTAATATCGGTATTGGTGGTTCTGATCTTGGGCCATTTATGGTTACAGAAGCATTGCGTCCATATAAAAACCATTTAAATATGCATTTTGTTTCTAATGTGGATGGCACACAAATTGCGGAAACGCTGAAGAAACTGAACCCTGAAACGACATTATTTTTAATTGCATCAAAAACGTTTACGACCCAAGAGACCATGACAAATGCGCATTCAGCACGTGAATGGTTATTGGCTACCGCAAAAGACGAACAGCATATTGCCAAACACTTTGTGGCACTATCAACGAATAGTGAAGAAGTCGCTAAGTTTGGTATTGATACTAATAATATGTTTGAGTTTTGGGATTGGGTTGGAGGCCGTTACTCTTTATGGTCAGCAATTGGCTTATCGATTATTTTATCCGTGGGTTTTGACAATTTCGTTCAGTTATTGAATGGTGCCCATGCTATGGATAAACATTTCACCCAAACACCACTAGAAAAAAACATCCCTGTACTGTTAGGTTTGATTGGCATTTGGTACAACAATTTTTTTGAATCAGAAACTGAAGCGATTCTGCCATACGACCAATATATGCACCGTTTTGCAGCGTACTTCCAGCAAGGCAATATGGAATCAAATGGTAAGTATATAGGCCGAGATGGAAAACCAGTTTCATACCAAACGGGCCCAATTATTTGGGGGGAGCCAGGAACCAACGGTCAACACGCTTTTTATCAGTTGATTCACCAAGGGACAAAAATGATCCCTTGTGACTTTATTGCGCCTGCGGTGACCCATAACCCGTTAGGCGATCACCATGAAAAATTATTATCTAACTTTTTTGCGCAAACTGAAGCGCTAGCTTTTGGAAAAACTCGTGAAGTTGTTGATGCGGAATTTGCTGCTCAAGGTAAAAATATCTCTGACATGGAATATGTGGCACCGTATAAGGTATTCGAAGGTAACCGCCCAACCAACTCAATCTTATTGAAATCCATTACCCCTTATTCACTGGGGGCATTGATCGCAATGTATGAACATAAGATTTTCACGCAAGGGGCGATTTTGAATATCTTCACTTTCGATCAATGGGGTGTGGAATTAGGAAAACAATTAGCCAGCCGTATTTTGCCTGAGTTAGAAAATAGCGAAACAGTCAATAGCCATGATAGTTCGACTAATGGTTTGATTAATAACTATAAAGCTTGGCGTTAACCTTTCTTATTACGTCATATCACTGTCTTATGAAGAAAAAGCGGGAAGCTGTAAAAACTTCCCGCTTTATTGAGATAATGAATGACGGAGACTTGCCTAATAAATTCTTATTATTACGATGTTAATAAATTTTATTATCGTTTATAACTCGTTAGTAATTAAAAATTTATTCACTATTTTTTTACATTTTGTGTTGAAAATGTGACTTTTTATATAAATTGTTAGCTAACTTTAACCCTGTAGCAAAACAACGTGATATCCTACCGTCTAAGAAATACAGTAAATCATAACCATGTTATCCATGGTGGAAATTTAAGTAATGGATGAAACACTATTTACCTCCCATCCCATTCATTGGTTGGCTGAGGATGATAAAATAGTTCCTGCCAATACGTTAGATTGGTTGTTAGAACTTGGTTCCATGACAAAACGCTTTGAACAACACAGCCAGCAAGTTACCGTGATACCTTATTTAGAACGCTATGTATCGCAAGGTATGTTGAGCACTGAAGAGGCACAATCTTTACCTGAAAGCCCTCGTTATTGGGTCAGGGAAGTCGTCATGTATGGGGATGGTATTCCTTGGTTACTAGGCCGTACTGTCATTCCAGAAGAAACATTGACTGATGAAGACCAGCAATTGGTTGATATAGGTAGAATGCCTCTAGGGCGTTATTTATTCAGCCGTGATGGCTTAACTCGGGATTATATTCGCATAGGTTCTAGTGCTGGTCGTTGGGTTCGCAGTTCTCGATTAAAACTATCGACTAAACCATTGTTATTAACAGAAATATTTTTACCTGAATCACCTGCATATCGTTAATTATCCTAAATATTTTAAATTTTCATAAATTCAGTAAGTACGCAACACCAACAAACATAAATCAGTGGCTTACAGAATTGAGTGGTATAAACATATACCCAATTTGAAGTATGATGGAATCGAATAAGGAGCACGACAAAGTGGAGGGAAGTATGACGCTAAGTAAATGGCATGCATACAGCCGTTTAATGCGTATAGATAGGCCCATTGGTTCACTATTACTCTTGTGGCCAACGTATTGGGCATTATGGATTGCAGCTCAAAGCACACCAAGTTTACATCTTTTGATCGTGTTTACTGCTGGGGTGTTTTTTATGCGTGCCGCAGGTTGCGTCATTAATGATTTTGCCGATCGTCATTTTGATGGTCACGTAGAACGCACTAAGCATCGGCCACTCCCTAGTGGGGATGTGACTGAAAGGGAAGCTAAAATACTGTTTGCGGGGCTTGTTGGCTTTTCCTTCTTACTCGTTTTAACGCTTAACTCAATGACAATTTGGCTATCTATTGCGGGCCTAGCTTTAGCGTGGGTGTATCCTTTTGTTAAGCGAGTCAGTCATTTACCTCAGGTAGTATTAGGTGCTGCATTTGGTTGGTCAATTCCGATGTCGTTCTCTGCAGTCAATGAAACACTGCCTTTGGTGTGTTGGTTATTATTCTTAGTGAATATTATTTGGTCTGTGATTTACGATACACAGTATGCCATGGTTGACCGTGATGATGACTTAAAAATCGGTGTGAAATCGACAGCAATCTTATTTGGCCAATATGACAAATTAATTATCGGCTTATTGCAATTGCTGATGGTGGGTTTGCTGGTGGTTGTAGGTTCTTTAGCAGGCTTAGGGATAACTTATTATCTTTCTTTGGCGCTTGTTGCAGGGTTATTTATTTATCAACAACAACTAATGGTGAACCGCGAGCGTGCTCCTTGCTTTAAAGCCTTTATGAATAATAATTTCGTTGGTTTGATTTTGTTTATTGGCATTATGGTGAGCTATTTTTAGCGAGTAAATCATTTTCCATGAGCCAACAAAAAAGGTAATGTTTTTCAACATTACCTTTTTGCTTTATAGGCTTTACAAAACCGAACTAGTCTTTTTCTGGCTCAGTAGTTTGTGCCGTTACCTCGGGTATTGCTTCTTTCTTTTCTTCTGAAAATTCATCAGCTTGGCTAACACTTTCAATGGTTAAACGAATTTCTGGGGACATTAGGCGCACAAGGACTGCATATAGCTTCTTGGCGTTAGTGGTAAAAATATCGTTTTCATTATTATCGATATAGCCTTCTTCTCTAAGCGTTTCAACGAGAGTTGAAAACACTGCTTTATCAAAGAACTCAGGGGCGTTAATACCGTGCAGCACAGAAAGGCGTTGAGCAAGGATGCGGCTTTCTTTTTCCAACGTATTACGGCTGATTTCAGGGCTGGCATTGAGTAATGACAACGTGATTGCGTAGCGCTGTAGTGTTTCACGGACACCTGCTGCTAAGAGCTGTAATGGGCGAATACGGCGTGGGTTCAACACTACCATATCGTCGTCTCTTAAGCAGATAAGCTTTTGATTATTCAGTTCATCAATTAGAGTATCTACCGTTTCACGCAGCTGTTCATCGTTATAACGCATAAACAATTCTGCTTTTAGGAACGGGTAGATTTGGCTCACTTGATAGTAAATTTCTTGACGGCTGATGCGTTCATGATGCAGCACAATACTGGTTATTAATGACGGTAGTACCAGTAAGTGATGGATATTGTTACGGTAGTAGGTCATTAAAACGGCATTTTCGCGAGGAAGAATAATAATATCCCCCATGCTGTCTTTTTCTACCTCGAATTTATCCATCTGCAATGCATGTTCGAGCAGTTGTTCCGGCGTTTTATTAGGCGTTGTCGCATCAGGCGTATACGGCACATTACGTAATAATTGCAGGTAACATTCCACTTGCTCAATGAGTTGTTCACGTGTTAATGAACGTTGGCGTGAGGCCAGTAAAGCCGTTGCACATAAATTTATCGCGTTAGCGGCGGCAGCATTATTGATATTTACCATAATGTTATCCGCTAACGAGCTAACTGTTGGGTTTAGCCACGATGGGCGCTGTGGCTCAATTGGATCAATTGAGTCACGCCAATCTGGGACACGCTGGTTCAGATAATGAGAAAGAGAAATTGGCTGACCAAAGTTCACATACCCTTGACCTAAGTTACGCAGTTTGCGCAACCCGCGGATCATGGAAAATAAACCTTCTTTCTCTTTTTCTGCCCCGCGCAGTTCTTTTGCGTAGGTCCCTACCTCCATTACGTGTTCATAGCCAATATAGATAGGCACAATAGTAATAGGGCGTGAGTCGCCACGTAGCATGGCTTGCAGCGTCATTGATAGTGTCCCGGTTTTGGGCTGCAATAAACGGCCTGTTCGGGAGCGCCCACCTTCAACGAAATACTCGATAGAGTAACCACGAGCAAACAGTTCACTTAAATATTCACGGAAAACCGTGGAATACAATTTGTTGCCTTTAAAAGTACGGCGGATAAAAAATGCGCCAAGACGGCGAAAAATCGGACCGGCAGGCCAGAAGTTTAGGTTAATACCAGCAGCAATGTGCGGTGGAACGAGACCTTGATGGTAAAGAACATAGGAGAGCAGTAAGTAGTCCATGTGACTTCGGTGGGAGGGCACATACACAATTTCATGACCATCTTGCGCTAATTGGCGAACGCGCTCAGCATGCTGCACGTTAATACCTTGATAGAGGCGGTTCCATGTCCAACTGAGCACACGGTCAGTTAAACGCACGGCTTCATAGGAGAAGTTCGCAGCAATTTCTTCCATCATATTCACTGCGTTTTGCTGCGCTTTTTTCAATGGAATTTTTTTACTGCGAGCTTCGTCTTCGACGGCTTTTTCAATTGCTTTTGAGGTCAGAAGCTTATTGAATAGTTCATAGCGTGCCGGCAGTTTCGGGCCAACCGCAGCAAGGCGCTGGCGTGAATAGTGAATACGGGCGACACGTGCCAGTTTATTGGCAATAATGGTGTCAGTACCGTGGTCCTGAGCCATTTTTCCAATAGAAACGGGTGGCGATAGGCGAACAAAACTGTCACGACCTAACCACAGGATAGCAAAAAACTTTTGCACCCCATTTAATAGTTTCAGTGGTGGTGCAGGGGTATGCCCTTCACGACCAGGAGAGCGCCCGAACATTACAGACGCGGGTAACATTTGAATATCTAGATTAGGATTGTTTTTGTGCAAATCTAAATAAGCATGGAATGTTTTGACGGAATCTTTACGTGGGTCCGGTGAATAATAGCGAAATACGCGAGGGCCATCATCGATAAACACATAAGCAGGGAGCTTAGTGCCATTGATGTCGTTATCAACCAAAGGGTCAGGTAAACCGATAGCCAAGCATTGATGCCGTAGCGTTAGGAGGTCGGACTTAGAGTGGTAAGGCAATACATACAGTGTTGGCCTGTTAGTATCAAGCTGCAACTCTGCAATGGGGTCCGATGGAATTAGTTTACTTTTTACCAATAATTTAAGTGGTAAATTCAACGTGTTGTAATATATTTTACGCCATAGTGACATAAATGATTATAGCCTCTTGTTAACAATGCTGCGCAATCATACCAGAAATCTACTGGCAGATCTGTTACTGACAATTCACTTTGACCGTAAAAATCGATTATTGTTTGTATTTTTTAAGGAATAAATATGGCAAGTCAAACTAAGGGCTTTACCCGTGTAATTAAAGCCGCGGGATATTCCCTTAAAGGGCTAAAAGCCGCTTGGGTAAACGAAGCGGCATTTCGTCAAGAATCTGTTGCAGCAGTAATTGCGATTATTATCGCCTTTTTCTTAGATATCAGTTATATAGATAGAATACTGCTAATTAGTTCAGTGGTGCTGGTGGCGATTGTTGAGCTATTAAATAGTGCCGTAGAAGCTGTTGTTGACCGTATTGGTAGTGAATACCATGAGCTTTCAGGCCGCGCGAAAGATATAGGCTCTGCCGCAGTGTTTGTCAGTATTGGTTTAGCACTTTTTATTTGGGCTCTGGTTTTATGGCAACGTTATTTTGCCAACTAGTTAATAAAAACAGTTTAAAGTCGAAAAAGAAGTCAATCGATAACAAATGCCTAAATTCAGCAATTTAACTGTTCCAAATCTTCATTTACCTGTATATACTCACAGTCTGACTGTATAAACAAACAGGGGAACGGAATGAAAGCACTGACGGCTCGACAACAGCAGGTTTATGATCTGGTGCGTGATCACATTTCGCAGACGGGTATGCCTCCTACACGTGCTGAAATAGCAGCAAGCCTGGGTTTTCGTTCGCCTAATGCGGCAGAAGAACATTTAAAAGCCTTGGCTCGCAAGGGTGTAATTGAAATTGTTTCTGGGGCATCACGGGGTATCCGCTTGCTTCTTGAAGAAGAAGCTGATGATCAAGGGCTACCTTTGATTGGGCGTGTTGCCGCTGGCGAACCTTTATTAGCGCAAGAACATATCGAAAGTCACTATCAAGTTGATCCAGAACTCTTCAAACCTCACGCAGATTTTCTATTACGTGTGAATGGTATGTCGATGAAAGACATCGGTATTATGGATGGTGACCTACTAGCGGTTCATAAAACACAAAATGCACACAATGGCCAAGTGATTGTTGCGCGTATTGATGATGAAGTGACTGTTAAACGCTTTAAACAGCAAGGTAATCGTGTTGAGTTAATTGCTGAAAATCCTGAATTTGCACCAATTATTGTCGATTTACGCGAACAAAGCTTCACAATTGAAGGTTTAGCGGTTGGCGTGATCCGCAATAGTGATTGGTATTAATTCTTAAATTATCAGGTTGGTAAGCGGTAAGTTGACGCTGCTTGTTTGATAATTCAATGATTGCTGGCAGATTTCAAATTGATGTGTAGAGATCTGCCTGCTTTACTTGTTCCTTTTCTTTTGTCTCTTTTCTTTGCATCTCATCGAATATTCTTTTCTTATATAAGCAACACCGTTAACTCTACCACTTCTATTTATTACTTTTTCTTTGTAGTAATAGGCTGTTGATGGTCATGGTGGCAATGTGCGTGATCTTGGCAGCTATCAATCTCATCACAGTTTTTACATAAGCCATGGTTTTCAACCACAGTATGACGCAAACGGAACTGGTTGGTTTCCGCTAGGCTGATAATAGCGGCTTCAATGGTTGTGCAATCACTTTCAGTTACGCTACCGCAGTGGTCACAAATTAACATCACTGAAATATGGCTAGGGTTATCAAAGTGGTGACAAACGACATAACTGTTGGTTGACTCTATTTTATGAATAAAGCCTTGTTCCATTAAAAACTCAAGCCCACGGTAAACGGTAGGGGGCTTTGCTTGTGGTTCAACTTCACGTAATAAGTCTAATAAATCGTAGGCACTGATAGCACCGTGTTGTTGCGCGATAAGGCGTAATACAGTTTCTCTCTGTGGAGTCAATCTAACGCCTCTTGACTGGCAAATGCGTTCTGCCATTACCAGTATCTTATCTTCATTCATTTTTTTCATTTTACTGACCCCAACTTCGAAAACAAAGTATCAACTATGGTAACAAGTTTATCATAGTTTTCTGACTGAAATAGCTTGAAAAGAAAAAGTGAAAGGATGAAGACAGCTATCTAGCTAAGCTTTGTTAGATAAAAAAATGAAAAATAAAATTTATAACTCATGAAGGAGATAAAGAAGATATTTTTATATACAGCATTATCAATATATAAATAACAAAAATTAAACATTTAATTTTTAAAAGGGTAACTAGTCTAAAACAATTCTTTGAAACTAAGTGTTACCTTTTGATATAAATTTTAATTAAGATTTATCTTATCTGAAATTTTATTTTTCCTATAAATGAGTGATAAAATTTTTTTTCCTTGGATTTTGTTCAATTAAGTTACTATTTATAGATTAAATATATTAATTTCCTCTGCTGTATAGTTTTATATTTTAGTGGCTAATTTTGTTTATTTTGAAATATTTTGAAAATCTTATAAATAGAAAGTGAAGATTTTATATAAATTTTCCTAAATGACATATTTGATTCATATATAAATGAGTTGTTTTGGTTTTTTATTTTATATTTAAGTGAATATAGGGTTATTATTCTATATAAACTCACCTCAGGTGTGATTTTTGACAATATATATTGAGATTGTAGAATTGACATCAGAAAGAATTGAAGCGTATGTATAAATATTCATTTAGTTTTCTACGTCAATTTTTAAAAGTTACAGCGAAAATTGAGTTGTTAATTAAAAAGCAAGAAAACTAGTGTAATGGATTTACGTTTTTAAAAAAGATGATAAATGAGAAGGACCTTATTTATATATAACCCTCTAATCTGAAAGAAGTTTATAAAGCTGGAGTGCTGAAAAACTTTACTGATAAGCGCAAATTATCAATAAAAATCAGAAAGAGGAAAATCCTTCCTACTTATTTAAGGAAATGTTTATGAAATTGAATAAATTAGCATTAACTCTAGCTATTGGTTTTGGGATTGGTTTCTCTGGAGCTGCATTAGCTGAAGATCCTGTCGTTCCAGCAAAAACAGTAGAAAGCTCACAAGGTGAAATCCGTTTCACTGGTTTCATTAACGATGTTCCATGTTCAATTGATGCAAATAACCTAAAACAACTAGTTGAGTTTGGTGAAATCGCATTACATGAACTGACATCAAACCAATATCGTTCAGACAGCAAAGATTTCGATATCGTATTGAAAAATTGTTCAACTGAAACTTACAAAAACGCAAAAATCACGTTTACTGGTCCAACAATCTCTGGATTCCAAGGCTTTACAGGTGAATTACTTGGTTTAGGCGGAAAAGTTAAAAACGCAGGTATCGTAATTACTAACGGTGCAGACAAAGTTGTTGAATTTGGTAAAGCATTCCCAGGTACTGGTGACGGTTATGCGTTAAATGCAGGAGATGGCAAAGAAACAACTCTACATTTTGCAGCATATGTTAAAGGTAATGAAGATGCTAACGCTAAAGCAACAACGGGTAGTTTCAATACTGTTGCTAACTTCAAAATCGTATATCAATAAGACTTATTTGAGTTAGATAAATAGAAACATGTGGCGTATGGAAGGCCATATGTTTCTATACCTTTTTACTTTGTTTGATAGGCGCATAATTAAATGAAAAGCATAAGACTCAATTTAATTACAAAATTAATGCTTTTAATATTAACGCCGATGTTTGTATTTTCCGAAGAGGCTATTGATTTTAACACGGACTTTCTTGAAACAGACAGCACTGAAAATGTCGACTTCAGTAAATTCTCTCACGCAAATTATATTCCTCCTGGAAATTACTCATTAGCGGTATCTGTTAATAGAGTTAAAATTTCTATGGAGCAACCTATTATTTTTTTTACACCTGATTATGATGATAAAATATCTCTTGCATGTATTACACCAGAGCTTTATAAGCAACTCGGTTTACAAAGTAATTGGAGTAAAAAAGTAACGTGGTTGCATAATGACCAATGCTTAGATATTCGTTCTATTCCTGATATGAGTATTCAGGGTGACTTAGCAAAAAATAATGTCGATATAAATATTCCTCAAGCATTTATGGAGTATCAAGACCCTAATTGGGATCCTCCATCTCGTTGGGATGATGGTATTTTAGGTGCGTTTATTGATTACAATGCAACTGGGCGTATTGTTAATAAGCGTACTGGTGATAAAGGGACTGAGTCTGGTATTACTGCGACAGGAACCATGGGGACAAATATCGGTGCATGGCGCGTTAGAGCAGACTGGCAGACTCAAAAGGGTGAGTTAAATAAAGGTGGCCAATCATGGTCATGGAACCAACTTTACCTGTATCGCGCAATTCGAGCGTTAAATTCACGCTTAACATTTGGTGAGCAATATTTATCTTCTGAATTATTCGATAGCATACGTTATGTGGGAGCGAGCTTAGAAACTAATGAATCTATGCTTCCACCTCGTTTACAAGGGTATGCCCCTGAAATTGCGGGAGTTGCAAAATCAAATGCAACGGTGATTGTTAAACAAGATGGCCGAATTATTTACCAGACAGAAGTAAGCCCTGGTCCATTTAGAATTCAGGATGTTAACTCTTTTGGAGGAGGGACATTAGACGTCTCTGTTCAAGAACAGGATGGTAATGTCACAAATTATAAAGTTGAAACTTCGAGGTTGGGAACATTAACGCGACCAGGGCAACTTATTTATAAACTTGTTTTGGGTAAGCCAAGTAAAAATGAGCATAGTACTCAAGGGCCTGTATTTAGTTTAGGTTCTTTATCGTGGGGAGCAACAAATAACACGACTGTTTATGGTGGGGTTTTAGGTTCTTCAGAATATCAAAATATTGCGTTAGGGATAGGGCGTGATTTCGCTCCATTTGGTGTGCTTTCAGGTAATATTAGTGTATCTAGAGCGGAGATGGGAAGAGCGGATAATCATCGTACTTTGACAGGGAACTCCTATAATTTAACATATTCTAAACAGTTCGATGATATCAATAGCCAAATTACATTTGCAGGCTATCGATTTTCTGAAAGAAACTATATGAATATGAGTCAATTTATTGATAGGCGTTATAATGATAGCACGATGGATAGTGGTAAAGAATTATATACCATTATATTTGGCACGGCGTTTCCTGAATATAATACAAATATGTATTTAAATTACTCGCATCAAACTTATTGGAACCGTTCTTCAACTGACCAATATAACCTAACGGTTTCTAATTATTTTGATATAGGGAAAATAAAAAATTTAAGCTTAAGTTTAACTGCATATAAAACCAAATCTCATCAAAATGATGATAATGGCGTTTATTTAAATTTAAATGTGCCATTAAATGATAATCAAGCAAGTATTAGTTATTCAGGCTCATTTTCTAGTAATAGTAGTCATAATGTCAATTACTATGACCGTATTAATGAGCGAAGCACATATTCTATTTCTGCGGGAACGTGGGATAAAAATAAAGTAACGACATCAGGTATGTATAATTATGATGGTGATGCAGCACAAGTTAATATCAATGGAACGTACACTCAGGACAATCAAACTGCATTATCTATGCAACTAAAAGGTGGGCTAACAGTTACTCCAGAAGGTGGAGCATTGCATCGTAATACCTCAATAAATGGAGGGTCAAGAGTCTTAATCGATACGAATGGTATTGAGGGGATCCCTGTTCGAACTGGAGTAACACCCATTAAAACAAATCGTTATGGTAAGGCTGTTATCACAAGTATCATGGATTTCAACCGTAATAATTTACGGATTGATATAAATAGCATACCGGATAATGCCGAAGCATTGGATTCAAACCAATATGCAACCTTAACTGAGGGGGCGATTGGTTATCGGAAATTCAATGTGATTAAAGGTGAAAAAATATTAGGAACTATCAGTTTAGAAAATAATAGTTATCCACCTTTTGGATCATCCGTTATCAATGAGAAAAATATTGAAGTTGGAATTGTATCAGATAATGGGTTTGTTTATTTAGCAGGTATTAATCAATCAGATATCCTTAAAGTTAAATGGGGTGATAAATCATCATGTCATATTCAAATACCTGAAAAAATAGAAATTGGCATGGAAAAAACAATATTATTACCATGCAAATAATTATAAGTAATGTATTAACGTCAACGGTGAAAATATGAATATAAGTCTAAATGCTAAAATAGTAACAGTAATGAGTTTGTTTTTATTAATGCAATCGGCTTATGCGGCTATTGCGCTTGATAGAACTCGTGTTATTTATAATGAAAATGATAAATCGGTGAGTATGGGGCTTACAAATGAGCACTCAACAAGCCCATACTTAGCACAAGCATGGATAGAAAATGATAATAATGAGAAAGTTACATCGCCTTTTATTGTGACTCCGCCGGTTCATAGAATAGAAGCAAATTCTAAAAGTCAAATTAAAATCCAATCTTTGCCGGCTATTTCTCAGTTACCAAAGGACAGGGAAAGTATCTATTATTTGAATGTAAGGGAAATTCCACCACGTAGCGAAAAGGCCAATGTTCTACAAATTGCATTACAAACAAAAATTAAGATTTTTTATCGACCGATAACGATAATGATAAAAGAGCGTATGGAATTTATCCCACAAGAAAATAATATAAAAATTGTTAAGCGTGGTGCTGATTATTTAGTAAAAAACCCATCACCTTATTTTTTATCAATTACTAAATTGAAAAAAGGTAATACAGACGTTACAAATTTTGAGCCGGTCATGATAGCCCCTTTTGATGAATCCAGTTTAGGTACGGTTTCTGGAGGCTTAGGCTCTATGCCAACCTTAGTTTATCTTAATGATTTTGGTGGTGCGGTTGATTTGAAATTTAGTTGTCAAGCAACAGAATGTTCCGTAGTACCTAGAAAATAAGGCTAATGATTATGTCCATTAATTTTATGATATCCAGAAAAAATGTAATGCGGATATTGGGGGTTTTAATGACTTTTAATATATCAAATGTATTTGGATTTTCAGGATTCTTATATATTGATATTAAAGGTGAAGTTTTATCCAAACCTTGCACAATCAATAATGGACAAACCATCGAAATAGATTTTGGCGATGTTATGACGACTCGTGTTCAAGGTGAAGTTTATAAAGAGCCCATAGAGTATACGGTGAGTTGTAAGGATGGAATTAAACCTAAATTAAACATATTTATTGATGGACTCTCATCTTCATTTGATCAGGGGTTATTAAAAACAAGCGTTGGAAATTTGGCTGTGCGTTTTACAGCAGATTCAAAAGATTTTCCACTTAGAAGTAAACGTTCTTTTAATTTTGCAAATCCTGCAAAGCTTGATGCGATATTAGTTAAAAAAAGTGGAACAGACCTTCCTGCAAAGAGTTTTACAGCGACAGCAACATTGAAAGTGGAATATCAATAAGGACTGAAACATGTTGAATGTAAAAATGATTATGAGTGCAGTCTTATTGATGGTCTCATTGCCTTTTGTTTCAAATGCAAAGGATTATGAGACTGAAATCAGTATAAAAGGTAATTTAATCACGCCACCACCATGCCACATTGATGATGGCAAAGATATTGAAGTAGATTTCGAGACTATTTCAGTTAAATCGATACAAGGTAATGATCAGAAAAAACAAGTAAATTACCAAATTCAATGCGGTGACAATAAAAATAATTGGGCCATGTACTTAAAATTAAATGGTGCGAAAAGCGCTTTTGACCTTAATGGAATAAGTACAGGGGTCGATAATCTTGCTGTTAAGTTTCAATTAGCAGACCAAGATTTAGAGCTTGGAAAAAAGTATTTGATTGACCCAAGTTCTCCTGGCGTTTTATGGGCTGTTTTAATACGTAATGGAAATAATGAAATAAAAACAGGTGATTTTGTTGCCAATGCAACGATGGTTGTGGAGTACGAGTAATGAAAAAAATCAACCAGCTATTATTAATCGGATTTTTTAGCTTTACAGCTAGCCATATTGTTGTAGCAGCAACAAATAATGTCAAAATAAAAGGAAGGTTGGTTAACTCACCTTGTGTGGTTTTGCCTGAAAATAAGAATGTTGAGGTGGATTTTGGTGATATCCGTTTACTGGATATTTATGACCCAACATATCAATTACCGCGACGTGAAATGACGCTTACTCTATCTAATTGTGATCTCAGTATTGCAAAGAGAATGAAAGTAAAAATTTCTGGGGCTGAACATGGTCAGATGCCAGGTTTTATCGCCCTGACAGGTGCAGAATCTAATCCAGGCTTAGGCATCGGTTTTAAGCTCAGTAGTGGTGAGGAAATTAAAATCAATCAGGTTTCTCCATTAATTCCTATTACTCAGTCAGGAAAAAATGAGTTGAAGTTTGATACTTTTCTCAAAGCGACACCTGATTCTATTGCTAACCAGCAAATTAAAACCGGGCATATTTCGGCAATCGCTACGTTTTTATTTGAGTATGAGTAATTCTATTTTCAGACGCCTACTTTTATAGAAATAACCTCTAATTCAACTATAAAGAGATTTAAAATGGGAAAAAGAATACAGCAATTACTATTTATACCTCTTTTTTTAATTACATCAATAAGCTATGGTTCAACATATTTTTCATATGTGGAAGATATAGTAAAAGGAAATGGATATACCTATTACTATCAGATGGATTATTGGAAAGCAAACTCACCTACGGAGCCGAACCCTTGTGTTTCCGTATTAGGTAGCAAAGGGGCTAAGAATTGTTATTTTAGTATAAACCATTTGCATTCAGGAAAAACTAAAGGGGGAATAGCTTCCCGAGCTGATTGGTCATGTGGGATTAATTTTGCTAATTATCCTACTATGGCTTCGATAATTGAAGCAGCACAATCACAGTGTGGGTTGACATTCCCTCGTAGAGGAGAGAGCCGCCATAGTGGTTCGATCACTACTGATGAATGTGTGGGGATTTTTGTAGGAGAAACTGCGAAAAAAAGCTATGCAACAATGTTACCTGGGGGAATTTGTGGTATTGCTCCGCCACCAGCAGGTAAATGTTACTTTACTTCTCCTGATGGTAACGGAGGTATACTTGAACTCAATCATGGGTCATTAAACGCTAATGAATTAAATGGCAACATGCAAACAAGCTTATTTTATGTTATTTGTAACCAAGATATGAGTGTGAAAGTCTCATCAAACTTACAATATGATGATGTAAATTTAAGACCAGATGGTTCATTAAAATCACATGTTACATTAAATAACCGTTCCGCAGCGATTGGAATTGTACAGTCGGTTCAAGAGAATAAAGTTTGGCCTGTGCGTGTAGAGTCGACTTTGAAAACAAATGGTACTGTTATTCCAGGGAAATTTAGTGGCCGCATTACACTGGTTCTTACTATCCCATAATTTAAACTATATTTTGTATTCGTCATTTTCCCATGTTGACGGTTTTGCCTACTATTTAGTAGGCTTTTTTTTACTTGATATTACAGGTAAAGGAAGAGTAACTTTCATCATTTAATATATAAATGTTATCATCCATTTTGGTAATATTGACATAGTATTTTATTTTATCTTTTTCTAACTGAATGAACTTGGAAAAAATGGACTCGGGTGTACTATCGGATGATGTAATAGACAAAGTTTTAAAGTTAATAACATAATTATTTTTATAGTCAACGGCGTGATAATCAAAGTAAACGGCTCTATCTAAACGATAGGTTACCTCATTATTTTTAATATAACCGTATAAATTCATTCGGCCATGATTATCTTGATCTAATTGGATGGCAACTTTTGATTTCATATTCAATCCATCTTGATTTCCATTATCTTTAATCCAAACAATTTCAGAATGGCATATTTTTATCTCATTTTGTTTTTGTTTCAAGGTATATGAGGTGATTGATGCAGTGGAGACTAGAAGAATAGAGACAATAATATATTTTTTCATTTAAATTCTCTGATCGTTTATTGATACACAATCATATTTATTATTCATTTCTTTGCAGATACTAAGGGAAAAATTTTTATCAAATGAATATGTTCTGTTTAAATTAGATAAAAGAATAATACGTTTTGGTTCATTACAGGAGATATTATATTTATCGAGTCTGGCTTGTATAAAGCTTATGTTTTCATTTGAAACCTTTCCTATCATGCCTAGGGGGGTCTGTATAACACAGTTTTCCCGGGCACTTAAAGTTAAATAACTACTTGTAGCATTAGCTTTAGGTGTTAAGTTATAAATGAATAGATAGGCTAAGTAACAAACTGTTAACGTTGATATTGCTAGTAATATCAATTTGATAGGTTTTTTATTTACTTGTGAACTTTTAACTTGATGATTTTGTACTGTGATTATTTTTTGCTTATTGACTGGAATTGGGCCAAATTTTATTTCAGTTTCTTGCTTATCTAAATCTTTATCGATAATTTCATTTTCGTGGATAGAAATATGACTATCAAGGCGGAACCCTTTTTTAGGTACCGTCACGATTGATTTAGGATCAATACCAATCTGCTCAAGCTTTTTTCTTATTTCACTGATGTAAGTGTTTAAATTATTATTTGAACCTACAAGACCGTACTCTTCCCACACATTAGTAAGAAGTTCATCTCGTGTTGCGATTCCTTTTTTCAGATTTAATGAAATAATCTCACCGAACAATCGAGATGCTGTTTTTGATAACTCAATATATTGACTGCGATCAAGTTTTAAGAAAATTAAACTTGAGTTTTCCTCGAAAATATATTTATCATCAATGGTGTAACCATGTAAATTATTCATAAATACTTTCTGCTCTCTCTAAATTAAAGGCTTAAATAGCATTAAGTTATAAAAATGTAATTATTTAAAGTTATCTTTAATTAATTTGAGGTAAGTGATTTTTTGAGTTTTTATTTTTGTACTTATAGTCTAAATAGGGAATCAATTAACTTCAAGTATTGTGGGGTGAGCATTTTTGTGGTTTGTTAACAAATTTATTGAATTGAACTGATTATCGTTATTTAACGCTGAATTTTTTTATTTTAGTGAGATTTAAGTCTTAATTTAAATCATCTATGTTGTAAAAAAAATATATAAACCTATAGAGTTGATGGCATTAGAAATAATTTCATTATTTGGTGTTTGCAGTAAGTAAATGTACTTAGTTTTTGAGATTTTACTTATGCTATAATTTAAACTCTAATGCAATTTATATTAGGCAAAGGATTAAACCTCTGCCTAATATATTAAATGTTAGTATTTATATTCAATACCTAACCAATAGTTACGACCTTCTTCTATATAGCCATTGGTGTATTCGTAGGATTTATCAAATAGATTATTTACAGAGGTGTTGACTGAAATACCTTTCCCTAATTCATAATCGAAACGAAGGTCAGTTTTGGCGAACCCACGTACTTTGCTGTCATTATCGACATAGTTAAATGTCCAACTTCTTGCTTCTTCGGTAAGCGTAATGCTAAACGGTTCGTAAGGAGTCAATTTCACCCAAGCAAAGGCTTTGTGGGTAGGTAGCTCGGCGACATGTTTGACACTGTAGTGTTTTGGATCAGCATGAATATAGCCGTAGCTTAAGCCTGCTTCTAACCAATCGGTGATTTGCCCTGTTGTTCCTACATCAATGCCAAAGTAGTCGACTTTGCCACTATTGCGGTTTTGTAGCAAATCACCGCCATCAGCATTTTTGCCAATATGGTGTGCCATGATGGCA
Source organism: Providencia sp. AGC89 (assembly GCF_053543535.1). NCBI lineage: Bacteria > Pseudomonadati > Pseudomonadota > Gammaproteobacteria > Enterobacterales > Morganellaceae > Providencia > Providencia sp. AGC89. The sequence goes on along the minus strand of NZ_JBIXLP010000018.1, from coordinate 103,918 downwards.
TCCGAAACGTGGTTATAGTAAACACTGGTTGTGTAGGTCCATTGTGGTGTGACATATCCTTTGTAGGTTAAGTCGTAGGTAAGGGCACGCTCTGCATCAAGGTGAGGGTTAATAACGAAGGAATCATCACTCTTCATTTTGTTTTTTGTATAACGCTCTTTTTGCGTTGGGAAACGGCTTCTTTCTGACACAGAAAATTGGATGGTATCTTCATTCGTTAAGTGGTAGCGAGCCATCACTTCCCAGTTAAATGCATGTTGGTTATTTCCATCATAGGTATTAAAGTCGCCTGATTTATAATCATAACGTTTACTATCAGCACTTTTGCGCCAGTCATAGCCAATACCGCCGACAATATCTAGCTTATCAGTCGCAACCCATTGATATTCCGTAGCAATGGAATAGGTATTATCTTTATAGCGGTCGAATGGCACATCTCTTTTAGACCTAGCGCGGTGTATGTCTTCTTTCCAGTGTGCGGCAAATGAAAGCATATCTAATTCACGCACCGTGAAGTCAACACGCATATCGGCACCATTGCTATAGTCATCATAACGACTGTAGTTGTAAGTACCTTTCTTATAGTCTTTCACAGACTTATATTGATGGAGTGTATTCTTAAAGGTATCGTGATATAGGCGGCTTTGTAGTGCGATATCATTAGTTATTTGAGTTGTACTATTGAAGTAGATGCTTTCTTTATCATAGGCAGGCCATTGCCAAATTTGTTGTTTCTTACTGGTAACGCTCGGTGCACTGTTTTTATCACCATCTTGTTTTAGGTAAGTAATCACATACTCGTCGGCTTCGCGGGGTGTCCAACCGACTTTTACCATCATACGTTTATCATCTGTGGCTGAATTCGGGCGGCGACCATTGCTACCTGCTAATGGATTGTTATTTTCTGCATCTGGTATTCCCATAAAACGCTGCTTATATTGGCTACCGCTAACTTGGATAAAACCTAGGTCGTTACGGCCACCTAAGCGTGCACTAATATTGTGAGCGTTATCTGCACCGCGGGCAAAGCCTTGGTTGAAGTTGATATTGGCTTCAAATGGCTTTTTAGGTGTAGCGGTCGTTAAGTTAATCGCACCGCCCATCAAGTTAGGCCCTTGCAGTAATGAGGTATAGCCTGTAGAGAGTTCAACACTCGCGAGTTCGCTAGTCATAAAACGCCCAAGATCAAGGGTGCCGTCATAAGGGACATACGTTGGGACCCCATCAAAAAAGATAGGGACTTGGCGGCTATCAAAACCTCGCACATTAACTTGAGTTTCGTTACGATTCCCTGACTTTTGAATAGAAACCCCTGGCATGGTACTCAATGCTTGTGCCACGTTGGTTTTATTCAACTGTGTCATTTGCTCTTGCGTGATAATATTCGCATCCGCAGCAAGTGGTGTACTCCAAACTGACATTACATCAGTATTTTTTTCGCTGTTAACTGAGGCGGCGTGCCCTTGCGCTGTGAATAAAGCCATCCCAACCAAATAGGTTATTTGTTTTATTTTCATTATGTCTTTCCCGTTTCATTAATTTCGATGTGTTGTTTTTTATATAACGATATGCGTGATTAGCCATAAGTTAATGCAGCCTACGGGGTAGGCTGTTTTTGGCAAATAGCTTTTTTTATGCGAACTTTTTCGGTTATTGTTTAAAAATGTTCACTTTTATGTCTCGAGGCGCCGCATAGTAGGGAGCTGATGTGACTAGCAACGGCACACCTATTTGGGCGAACTCTTCAATGGTTGTTAAATTAATTCCCCCTGCAATCGATAACTGGCAAGGAGAATGTTGCTGCTGTACGAGTTTTTGTAATTGCTGAATTTGGTCAGGTGGGAGTTTATCCAGTTGCACAATATCGGCCTGTGCCTCAATCGCCAAAACGGCCTGTTGGTAGTCATCGGCCTCAACAATAATCAGTTTTTCGGGGGCGTTTTGGCGCAATGTTTTTACATGTGTATGCCAATCATCTGGTTGTTCAAGGCACTGCCGGTGGTTGGTGAATAACAAGATACTTTCAGCACTACCTGCTCGATGAACAATAGCGCCCCCCGCCAAAATCGCAGTTAAGGCAAGGGGCTTAGTGTTTGGGATTGTTTTTCGCGTACAGGCTAGCTGTGCGTTAGGTTGATATTGTTTCAAGATACTGACCATTTGCTGAGTATAGTGACTCACACCACAACACCATTCGAGCACGTTTTGTGTGGCTTTCCAGCCCTGATGCAGGGCTTCAATAGGCCCAGTAGCACGAATTAGAATACTTTGAGGTTCAACGTGTTGGCCATCTTGAAAATGGCACTCACAACGGATACCGAGTTTTTCTAACATGCGTTTGGCGATGTGGAGCCCACTAATACAGCCGCCGTGTTTAGAGGAAAATGTCATTACACCAAGTTGGGAGTGTAGCCCTAAGGCGCGAGTGGTCAGGTCGCCGTATTGGATATCATCCAACAGCAATTGGTCGATTAATGCATCAGGTAAATAAATCATAATGTTAAATCGGCCTCATCGACAACATCCCATGAGACCATCGCCCAATCTCTTGATGGATAAGGAATTTTCTCACCTGACGCAGTTCGTGCATGATAGTAGTGATACAGAGCTTCTGTTTCTTGCGGCGTCATGTTTTTTAGTGACCAATTGACGCTATCGGCAAAGGCTTCAAAGCTATCAAAACCGCCTTTATTCGGGCTCTTAATAAAGTCTACACGGGCATTGATACCCATTTGGTGTAGGATATTCACTGCATAAATATAAGTTGGTAAACGTATTACTTCGCGACCAATTTCTCGAATAATATTTTCATCAATAAAGGTTGGGTTGATAGTATGAGTGGTGTAAACGCGCAGTTTTGTTTGGCGGTTGAGTTTTAGCAGCGCGGTTTTTAAATCATCCACTAATGTCGAACGGGAAGCGACGGCAATATCCACTTTAGGCAGAGTGTCCCAGTTATCTTCCCACGCTAATTTTTCAAAGTGGGCATTGGAAATGCCGAGCTCTTTTGCACGAATTTTCGCCATTTCCAGCATGCCACCACTGTAATCAATACCAATGACCTCTTTGAATTGATTGGCGAGACACAGGCTAATAGAGCCTGGGCCACAGCCGACATCCAGTAGGCTTTGAGCCCCAGTAAAATCCATTAACTCACGAAACTGAACCAAATATGGGTCATTTGGATTGGTACAATTTTGTGCCATTTGTTGAGCTTTTTTATCCCAATGCTCAGGTTCTTTACGGGTGCGTTGTGCCTGCTGCATATGTTGCTGGTACATTTTTGCGAAATCAATTTGGTTAATTAACATGATCCCTGACCTTAACAAGAAAATGATGATGGAAATTGGAAGTGAGCTTCAATACTTTGCTCATCCACATTATAAAGTGCTGCCAAGTTAGTAAGTGTTAACATACTTTTTGATATCCCTTGCCTTGCTCTGTGTTGCTTATCAAGCAAGATAACATGGTCAGCGACCGCCGCAGCATGTTGTGGGTGGTGAGTTGACATCAATATCGTCATACCATGGGATTTAAGCTTTTCAATTTGTTCAAGTAGGCGTATTTGGTTACCAAAATCAAGGCTAGCTGCAGGTTCATCCATAATTAAGAGTAATGGCCTTTGTATCAAGGCTCTTGCTATCAATACTAACTGTTTTTCCCCCCCGCTCAATGTGCTGTACAGTCGAGTTGCAAGGTGTGGAATGCTGAGCCGCTCTAATTGTTGAAGTGCTAAGTTTTTTTCGGCATTACTGGGTACAGAAAATAATGAAATATGCGGGGTGAGCCCCATCATTACCATATCTAATACGTTGAAGGTGAAAGGGGTATCGTGTGCTTGAGGTACGTAAGCAATTACTTTCGCGATATCACGCTGTGATAGTGAATTTAGAGAGCGGTTATTCAGTGAAATATCACCACTGATCGCGGGCAGCAAACCTAAGATGGTTTTCATTAGCGTTGTTTTGCCACACCCATTGGCTCCTAGTAGGCAGGTAATTTCTTTTTCAGGCAAAGAAAGATTGATGTCATCAATTATTGCAGTGTGATGATAACCAATAGCGACATTTTTTAGGGTCATAATACTCATTTAACCCGCCTAGTTTGTAATAATATAGCCAAAAAGAAGGGAGCGCCGACGGCAGAAGTTAAGATCCCTAATGGAAGTTCGATTGCTGCAATAGTCCGAGCTAGTGTATCAGTAATAAGCAGTAAGATTGCCCCAATCGCCATTGAGGCAGGAAGCTGATAACGAAAGTTAGCACCCACTATCATTCGGGTGATATGCGGAACAATTAAGCCAATCCAGCCAATAATTCCTGCGATAGAAACAGCACTCGCAGTGAGTAACGTGGCACAAATAATGAAAATGGCGCGTGTCAAACTGACATTGACCCCGAGACTTTTGGCTTCTTCATCCGATAAGCTGAGTAAATTCATACGCCAACGCAATAGCAATAGTGGGATGATAGCAATGACCATGAGTGGCAAGACGGATATTAAGTCTTCTTGTGTAATGGAAGATAGGCCGCCAAGTAGCCAAAATGTGATAGAAGGTAGTTGTGTATAGGGGTCTGCAAGGATTTTCATTAAAGAGATAGCGGAGCCACAAATAGCACTGACCGCAACTCCGACGAGAACTAGCGAGAGGATTGGGTCATGTTGCCTTGCTAAGTGAGCAATAAAGCAAACTAAGGCAACGGTAATTAGGCCACCAATAAACGCAAACAGCTGGATATAAAATAGTGATTGACCGAAGAATATCCCGATAACCGCCCCGACACCAGCCCCTGCGGAAACACCTAAAATATCAGGGGAAACTAAGGGGTTACGAAACATTCCTTGGTATGCAGCTCCTGCAATAGAAAGCCCACCACCAATTAAAATCGCGGCCAATGTACGAGGGAAGCGTATTTGCCAAAAAACTGTTTCATGACGAAGGTCGTTCAATGTTGTTTGTGATGAAAGTGGGTTCACAAGCATGTGATAAAGCTCATTTAAAGTGAGTGAGTACTTACCACTTGTAAGGGCAATAACCAAGCTGATAAGTAAAATAATAACTAATATGAAGGGTTTTGCGCCTTTATTAAGTCGTTCATTCATGATTTTTCTATCAGCAAGTCAACTTGCTCCGGCGTTAAAGATGAATGATAAAAAAGCTCAAAATATTCGGTAATATCGGATTTAATGTGTATTGCAATATTTTTATCAAAATGACTTTGTAATCGCCTCATGCCGAGTAGGCGGTTAATGCCTGGAGGCCCATCTAGCCAGCCGAATGGCATTCCACTGAATATAAGTAATTTATTGTTTTTAATCGCATTTAAGCCTTTCCACAACGGGGAGGTTGTCATAAACCCAATGGCTTCTTCATATTGCGTTATAATGATATCTGGGTTCCATTGATATAGTTGTTCCATCGAAACTGTGGTAAGACCATGGAAGTTAGGAATATCTACAACATTATGTAACCCAAGCATTTCAATGGCTTCAGTATGAATTGAGCCTTTAGCACCGGTTTCTAAACCTTTTGCTCCGCGTGCAAGGTAAAAACTCAGTGGTTTTTGTCGGTTTTTACTCGCAAATGAAATCGCATCATCTAGGTATCGCTGAGCAAGGTGGCTGAGCTTTTGGGCTTGTGGAATGGCACCAAGGATTTCACCTAGCTGAGTGAGTTGTTGCGGTGAGTTTTGTAGCCCCCCAGAGATTAATAAATAAGGAATATTTGTTTGTTTGGCGACTTTCTCTCCTTGTGAGCGATAAGTTTCGTCTATATTTCCAGTGTCAATAATTAGGTCTGGGTTATAGGACAACAGTTGTTCAAGGGATAATGTGCTACCACGACCCGCTAAACGGCCATAAACAGGTAATTCAAGCCACTGTGGAGCGAAAAGGCCAGTTTGCCCTTTTTTTAGGGAGATAGAAGCGAACCCGACCATTTTTTCAGGGGCAAGTGCAAACAGTAATAAGTCTGAAGGTGGGCCTGAACTTATTACCCGTTGAATATTATTTGGCGCGGGGAGTTTACCAAATAGGGCTTGTTCAACTTTATAACGAGTTTGTGCAAAACTCGGTAAGCTGTAAAAAGTAGCGAGAACGGCACTCAATTTAATAAAATGCCTACGATTTATGGCCATATTTAAATTTAATCTATTCGTTATGATAATAATTATATAACGCGGAAATTAACGGAGTCATGATAGAGAGTCAACCACAAAAATGGCGTTCTTAGGAAAAATCGACGTTTATGTGATGTGAATCAGCAACAAAGATTGCTATCCAGCAAAAGATCGCAGAACATAGCACCGTTAACGAATGGGATATCACTTTGGAATTATGAAGAAAAAAAGACCTTCTTTGCAGGATGTTGCCGACCAAGTTGGCGTGACAAAAATGACGGTGAGCCGTTTTTTACGAAACCCAGAGCAAGTTTCGGAATCTCTGCGTGAAAAAATTGCTCAAGCTGTTGAAATATCAGGGTATATACCTAATAAAGCTCCTGATATATTGTCAAATGCAACAAGCCATGCAATTGGGGTGCTATTACCTTCATTGACCAACCAAGTTTTTGCTGAGGTGATCCGAGGTATCGAGGCAGTCACTGACTGTCATGGTTATCAAACGATGCTGGCACACTATGGCTATTTGCCCGAAAAAGAAGAGGAGCGGCTGATGTCGTTACTTTCTTATAATATCGATGGGGTGATTTTAGCTGAGCGTACCCATACGGAACGGACGCTTCGCATGCTGAAAACTTCAGGGATCCCTGTGGTTGAAATTATGGATAGCGTTTCCCCTTGTTTAGATACTGCCGTGGGGATTGATAACTTTGAAGCTTCCCGCCAAATGACTCAAGCGATGCTCGAACGCGGCTGTCGTCATGTTGTGTATTTGGGGGCAAGGCACGATGAGCGTACGTTTATTCGTTTGAAAGGCTATGAGCAAGCAATGTTGGATGCCAACCTTGAGCCGCGTAATCTGATGACAGAAGCCAGTTCATCATATTCACTAGGTGCTCAATTATTGCATGAGTGTCGCGCTAAGTACCCTGATACCGATGGCTTATTTTGTACTAATGATGACTTGGCTATAGGCGCTATTTTTGAATGCCAGCGCTTAGGTATTCAAATTCCGGAAGACCTTGCCATCTCGGGGTTCCATGGTCACGATGTGGGGCAAGTCATGACACCGAAATTAGCCAGTATTTTGACGCCAAGGGACCTTATGGGGCGAAAAGCCGCAGAAGTGTTGCTGGCGAGAATGTCAGGGAATAAGCTGACGGAGACACATTTTGATGTGGGGTTTTCTCTACTCACGGGCGAGAGCATCTAATTATTTCCCGTCATACTTCAAATTATAGGGGTGTTGGCTGCTTTCGGCTACTCAGGTCACATACTTATGTATGCTCCCAGAGATATCCTCAATTTGCCGCCTACCTCTAATTCGAATTATTTAGGGAAATAGTGTGGTTTAATATAGCCTTAAAGCTAAATTTCGGCGTATGCACTAAAAGTATTGGCTGCACTCACCAACCCTAGTCACATACCGGAGTATGCTCCTAGGGCTTGGCTCGTTTGCCGCCTAGCGACACCACGAATTATTTAGATGAATATTAAAGATGGGTTAATTGAAATTTAAAATAAAACATACTTTTAAATTTCTATATTGTTAGTGCCTCTTTTTTCTTTGCCTATCTTCACTAAACTCAGATTGAGATAATCATCACAGATCTGTTCTCTTCTTCGCCAATTTGATTGCTAAATAAATCCTCACTGCTGATAATGTTACCCGTAACTTGTTACCGGTAACATAACGGTATTAATTAAAAGCCAGAATAATTTTGAATGCCTGAGGAGTTTCCTATGAGTGATACCCAACAACAAAACTATGCATTTGTACTAATGGGGGTATCGGGTAGCGGTAAATCTGCAGTAGCAAATGGCGTTGCTCAGGAATTACATGCCGCCTTTCTTGATGGCGACTTTCTGCACCCTAAAGCAAATATTTTAAAAATGGCATCGGGTCATGCGCTAAATGATGATGACCGCCAACCTTGGTTAGTCGCATTAAACCAGGCAATTTTTGCTATGCAGAGAACAAATTCTATTTCTTTAGTTGTATGTTCAGCATTAAAGAAAAAATATCGAGATATATTAAGAGAAGACAATAAAAATTTATTTTTTATCTACTTAAAAGGGGATTCAGAGGTTATTGAAGAAAGATTAAAAGCCCGTAAAGGGCATTTCTTCAAACCTGAAATGTTAAAAACACAATTTGCAGCCTTAGAAGAACCCAATGCAGCGGAAACTGATGTTCATATAGTTGATATTCGCCAAACTCTTGAAGATGTCATCGGTAATACCTGCTTAACGATTAAACAAATTGTCGCGGGAGAAAAATCATGAGCACGGTTGAGACGCTTAGCACATTAACATTGGTACTCACAGCGGTTGGCTCGGTAGTTTTATTACTGTTTTTAGTCATGTATGCACGCCTACATGCTTTTGTTGCACTGATGATAGTGTCAATTGGTGCAGGGTTGTTTTCAGGAATGCCAGTTCAACAAATAACCGAGACGATGCAAAAAGGAATGGCTGGGACTCTAGGTTTCCTTGCTATTGTTGTGGCATTAGGGGCAATGTTTGGCAAAATCCTGCATGAAACAGGGGCATTAGATCAGGTTGCGAATAAGTTACTTAACCTTTTCGGTGAGAAACATGCGCACTATGCGGTAGGTATCGCAGGGTTAATTTGTGCACTGCCATTATTTTTTGATGTCGCCATAGTGCTGTTAATCGGTGTGGTATTTGCAGTGGCAAATCGAACTGGGCATAACGTTGTCCGTTTAGCTATCCCATTATTTGCTGGGGTTGCTGCCGCTGCGGCATTCTTGTTGCCTGGGCCGACACCGATGCTGGTTGCTTCACAAATGGGCGCAGATTATGGCTGGATGATTCTCATTGGTCTATGTGCTGCAATTCCTAGTATGATCCTAGCGGGTCCTCTATATGGGCGATTTATTAGCCAGTTTGTACACATTGATATTCCTGCGGATTATAAAGCACCAAATACAGAACATGGCAAAATGCCAAGTTTTGGGTTCAGCTTATGTTTAGTGTTATTTCCATTAGTTTTGGTGGGTTTAAAAACAATTGGGACTCATTTTGTTGAGAAAGGCTCAACTCTGGAACATTGGCTCGAATTTATTGGTCATCCTTTCACTGCTTTATTACTTGCATGCTTGCTTGCCATATATGGTTTAGGTTTCCGTTATGGTATGAATAAAGAAAAATTGATGGAAGTTTGTTCTGCGGCGATCCAGCCTGCGGGGATTATCCTGTTGGTGACTGGGGCTGGTGGTGTTTTCAAACAAATTCTTGTGGATTCAGGTGTTGGTCCAGCGCTAGGGGATTCGCTAATCGGCGCGGGTTTACCTATTGCGGTAGCCTGTTTTGTTTTAGCGGGTGCTGTACGTGTTATCCAAGGTTCTGCAACGGTTGCGTGCTTAACAGCGGTAGGTTTAGTTTTACCCGTTATCAGTGAATTAGGGTATTCAGGTGCGCAGCTTGCTGCTTTATCAATCTGTATTTCCGGTGGTTCATTGATTTTAAGTCATGTTAATGACTCAGGTTTCTGGTTGTTTGGTAAATTTACTGGTGCAACTGAAGCGCAGACTCTAAAAACGTGGACGGTAATGGAAACTATCTTAGGGACGACGGGCGCCATTGTCGGTATGATTTTCTTCGTTTTCTTGTAATTTTTTAGGTATAAAAACAAAGGTCAGCTTTAATCGGCTGACCTTTTTGCTTTTCGTTACTGTAAAAGCTGGCTCAACTGGCTATATAAACCTTGAGCACTCTTTTTGTAACCATCAACAGACAAGTGTACATTGTCTGGTCGTGCTAAGTCTTGTGCTGCCCATGTACGGATTGAACAAGGGCCACCCATAAAGGCTTGCCAGTCCCAAAACAGCGTATGTTCCTGAGCTGAAACAGATTTCTGAATTTGAATAACATTCATTAAGTTTACAGGCATTTGAGCTTGGCAATTCATGGCATCATTAAATTTAATCGAATCATTCGGCCCGACTAATAAAATAACGCTATTTGGCATTTGCTGGCGGATTAAGCGGATTTTAGCGCGTAAATTTTGCTCATAAGCGGCAAGGTCTAACGTATCATTAAAGGCTTCATTAGTACCATAAGCTAAAATCACCATATCAGGTGACAGCTGAGCTAAAGTCTCACTCCATTGTGGTTGCCATTTATCTACCATACTAAGTGTTGCACCATTGATCCCTAGCGCGGAAAGCATAACCCCTGGCTTTTGTGAACGTACGAGCCAGCCACCAATCTTTAACCCAGCACTTTTATTGACCGTAACCTCTGCGGGTAACTGGGTGTTAACCGGGGTTGAAAAATACCACTGATAGCCTGTTGCCGGGAGTGCAACATTAGGTGAAACAGCTGGAGCCACACTCATTTGAGAGTCATTCGCGCTCTGGTATAGCGTTTGAAGCTGATAGGCCCCTAGAGCCGGTTGTAACGGCTTGAGTAGCACTTTACTCTTTGCGGCTTGTGGTTCAGCAATCATTCCCCCTAAGGGGTAATCAAAACGCTCATCTTTACGGCTAGAAGAAAGTGACCATTCTTTTTTCTCGCTCATGCGGTTAATGGTTGCAGTACGTTGTCCCGGAATAGAAATAGGAGGAATAAAGCCAGGACCTGCATCACCATAACGTTGCTGAAATAAACTCCTTAAATTGCCGCTGAAAAAATCAGCCGCAGTGTGGGAATCACCAATTTGAATAATATGAACTTGCTGGTTACCTTGACGTAATTTATTTGCTAATTGCGTTAAATTAGGCTCAGCATTGTTGATTAATTGCCCTTGAGATATAACAGTTTGTCCTTGTTTCGAACTTGGTATGCGCGTTTTGTCTGATGTATTTTGACAAGACAATAAGCCCAACGATAGCAGTGCAATGATGCTACCCGCTAAAATTTTGAGCTTAGCTTGACGCAGATTGTTCAGTTTCATGAGGTTCCTTTTCTTCCTCTGCTTCGAAATGGATCAATGAGAAAACTTTTTCTGCAATAAGTTGTTGCCCTTTACTGCTGAAATGAATGCCATCGCCACTTCTCAATTTAATTGTACTGCTTTCATCGCCGATATAGTCAGAGTAGTTATCGCCTTTATATTTAAAGACATCATTGACAGAAAAATAAATTTCGCCGTTACTTTCAACTTCAGACTGGTAGAGGCTTCTTAAGAATTTCATACCATCGGATAGCGTATTTTTACGCATATTAGGAGGACCAACCCAAATAACATCTACATTGTGCTGGCGTGCGGTCGATATTATATCATTAATACGCTCTCGGTAAACTTTTTCCCAGTCTTCACTTTTAAATTTGACGTATTTATAACCTGTTTTTGGTGGCATATCCCAAGGGTCATTAGGCCCTAAGAAAACAACAAGAACTTTAATATTAGGGTTATCATTCAATGCCTTAGCAATGGTTTGGGGCCAGTTGAAAAAGCGTGGATAGGCAAGGCCAGTGCTTTGTTTGCTTAAATTAATGCTATCGATATTATATTTTTTCAATAGCTTGTTCTTAACATGTGGAGCAATGCCTTGCATCATTGAGTCTCCTGCAAATAGAACTTGCTGGCCTTTTTCAATGTTGGCTATATGCTTCTCTACAATAGGTTGGTTTTGCTTGATAGCTAAGTGACTTAAATTGCCCTTGAGGCTTTTTGCTCTCGCTTGTGGGCGCTTAAGCAACTCAGGGAAAGTTATTGATAAGCTGTCTGCTGGGTAGATATAACCATTCATAAAATGCAGGCCCACTTGAAAACCGTCTGGGAAACTCAGCTTCTTGTTTTTATTTGCTAATGCTAATTCAGCGGCTTGCTGGTCGTCTTGTGCTTTTTGCCCTGAAGCATGATAAGTAAATACACTTCCCGCCTCGAGAGCACCGTCATGTAAATAAGCACCGTAATCCCAAATAGGGTTTCCTGCCATTTTCGCCCATGGTGTATCTTGATGATATTTTTGTTGCCAGAATCGCTCCAAAGAAGCTTGGTTTAACCAAATCAACAACAGTCCTGCTAGTAACACAATAACTAAAACTTGGCCGGTTTTAATTAGGTTTTTTTTAAACTCAGAAGTTAGCATAAATAAACCCCGGCATACCTGAAGGTGAAAGCATAAACATAATTGTTAAAACAAGAGCAAGTGGAATAGGGTAGTAATACCAAGGGATATCTTGGTATTTTTTCGCCACATAATGGTAACCTTGTACAAAGTAAGGATAGGTAATGAGTAAGACCCAAAATGCAATAAGCAGACCTAGGCTTGCATTAATTGATGCAATAAAGCCTGGGGCAATAATTTGATTAATCATTAATATCGCATCATCAAAAGAAGCACTACGGAAAAAGATCCAAGCAAAACAGACAAAATGGAAAGTGATAATTCGTGAGACCCAAATTGATAATATTTTATTAGAGAGTGCCTTTGTCCAACCCAATTTTTCCATACACAAACTCTTTAAATTGAGTAAAACAATCCCTAAGCCATGTATTGCTCCCCACACCACGAACGTCATTGCGGCACCATGCCAGAGTCCGGAGATCACCATAGCAAGGAATACATTAGCATTCATACGGCTAAAGCCTTTGCGGTTACCTCCTAGTGGGATATAAATATAATCACGAATAAAAGTCGATAGGCTAATATGCCAACGTGCCCAAAATTCTTTTAGGTTTGCGGCTAAATAAGGGGCATTAAAGTTAACGGGTACTCTGAAACCTAATAATAAGGCGATGCCCGTAACAAGGTTGGTGTAACCGGAAAAGTTAAAGTAGATATTCCATGCATAGGCATAAGTGGCTACTAAGATCTCTCCTGCGCTATATCCGATAGGGGCATCAAAAACAGGGTTAACAAAATTTTCGGATAAGTAAGAACTAAATAAAAAGAGCTTAATTAGCGCCAGTGAAATCAACAGGATTGCCTTGCGACTATTGAGAATGGTTCGGCTTTCTGCTTGGATTTGAGGCATGAAATTTTTTGCGCGGTTAATCGGCCCCGCCACAATACTTGGAAAAAATGCAAGGTATAAAGCGACATCGAAAAAATCAGCTTTAGGAATTTCTTTACGGCATACTGAAACTGTATAACTAACAGAGTGGAATGCATAAAAAGAAAGACCGAGTGGAGCCAGTATTTCAAGAATAGGGAGCCCAACACTAAAACCAAATTTATCTAAAGTTTGCTGAATACTTTCTTGAAAGAAAGAATAATATTTAAAGTAGGTGAAGTAACCGATAATAACTGTGGCTAGGATGAGATAGACCCATCGATTTGATAGCCAATTTGTCACCCAGTTTGTGAGAAAATAAATGAATAGGGTATAACCAAATAAAATATAGGCAAAATCAGGGTTAAACGAATAAACAAAAAAATAGCTTGCGGTAATTAGTAGACCATTTTGTAGTTTTGCACTGGGCTGACAAGCCCAATAAATAAGAAAAAATATCAAGAAAGAGCCAAGAAACTCAAAAGAGAAGAAATTCATATTAGACTCAAAGATGTTAATTATTTTGGTAGAAGATGAGCATATGATATTTGATCTCTTCTTCTATGCAATCAGAATATTGCTCGTCATATTTTGAGTAATGATTTTGTTGGCGGCATTCAATTCCCCCGCAGGGTATCTGCCTGCTATAACATGAGCAATTTATAGCGATAAAAAAATCCACTTTGTTAAGTGGATTTTTTATATCTTGTACCTGGTGATACAATAATTAGATGCGAGTGGCTGCTCTTTTTTGAGCTTGTGTAATCAGTTCTTCATTACTCGCGTACATTTCTTGTAAATAACGGTTATAGGATGAACCTAACTCGGAGTACCCTTTCATATCATTGATAAGTTTTGTGGTATCTAACTCATCTTTTGATAGGCGTTGTTTTGCTCGTGAACTACGTAGTGATTCATAAGCATTATGGGTATTCATATTCTTCATATACGCTGTCACGGTATCTTCAACTGAAGAGTATGCTGAATAGCCTTTAACTTTACCTTTGTTAGTTCGGCACCCACTTCCGCAGCGCATACCAAATAAGTTACCGTTCTGTAATGCAAGTTGTGATGTACCCCAACCTGATTCTGTTGCTGCTTGTGTGGCCACTAAATGCGTTGGCATGATATCTACGCGACTTAATAGCTTATCCCAATTGATGCGTTTTGGGTTGCTACATTTCATACCATAGCTATCACAGATTTGGCTAAGACGGCGCAGTTCTTGAGCGCTCCATTTTTTATTTGCGCGAACGGATAATAACCAATTGCGCTCTTCCATAATCTGCTTATTAACTTTTTCAATAACAGGGACAACCGTTTTCAAAAATGCTTTCTTTCGTGGTGTACCAGAAGGGTATTTACGTAAATCAGGGAGTGATGTTTTGGCCTGACTTACATTTTGCACAGTTTTATTAGAGTACTCTTTATTGAGCATTGTGCTGGTACTGGTGGAGCCCATACTGAGGCTCGAAAATAAAAGTAAAAATAAGAAAGCGAAGACGGCGTTTGTCCTCATCGTTCGAGAGGGCATTTGCTTCTCCTAAGTATCTCTGAACAAAATTCGAGCGAATATTAGCAGATTAAATTTTTACGAGCTACTTTTATCCGGCTAATATTAGGTAAACTTCTGTATTGGATTGTAGGTTTTTTTGTTTATTTTTAACTGTATTGATTTTGATGTAAAAATAATATTTTTACATCTAGTTTTTATGGTTATATATTAAAATGTCTTACTTGTTTTTACTTTGAATGGCTGCACTTAAGTTAAATTCGATTGTTTATCACACAGTTCACTTAGTTATTATAAGGCTATTTTGCTCAATAAATAGCCACTTAGTCGCTTATTTTATAATCAAAATGGGAAAGGCCTCTTTTTCCTAACGATAAAAGAGGGAACAAAAGTGAAATACAAATAGGCGGTATGAAAGGTAAAAAAAGCGAGTTAAGCTTCATTTTTACTCGTCACCTTGACCGTGATAATTTCGTTTAAGTGAGCAATTTTTAGGGGAAATTTAGGGTTGTAAAATCTGTTGCTGTATATCTTGTTGTTTAGCTTCTTCTGCAAGGGCCGGGAAGTCCGCAACAGTCCAATAATGGTTTGGTACAGGAAGTTGTCTCATATTTTCAGTGGGTTGCAAACGTAACTGAGCAAGTAGTGGTAAATTGTATTGTAGGTAGTTATCTGGCAGCGTTAATCGCAACCCTCCCTGAGGTATGATTTGAGTCGGTATTAAAGGTAGTCTGTCATCGCTGGTATTATAGTCCCTTGTTAATACAAGGAATTTTTCAGGTACTCTCCGGTAACTATTCCACCATAGGCCATCAATGTTATCGAACATTTTACTTGTTTCGGCTCTATTTGATGCGCCCAATTGGTGCAGGGCTAAAGGTAGGATATTTTCTATGGATTGAGAAAAAACCGGCAAAGAGTTCGCTCGACCCTGCAAAATAACGGTCATTGCAAGGCGTGCTCCGAGCAAATTAGAGTAAAGATCTTCAGGGGAAAAAGCCGAGATCCCTTCTGAAAAGCCTGGAACCGATTGATAACCATACCATTGTGCAATTTCGTGCCATACGGCAAGTTGGAAAGCAAGTTTAGCCGCAAGATAGGCACTGAGCGTATAACGTTGGTGTGCAGATGGCGGTGGCGTAAAGGGGCTGAAATGAATTTGTCTACTGGCCAGTTCTTCACTTAGTGAAAGTGTCCATTCTTGGCCAAGGCGTGGATAAATTTGGCTGAATAAGTAAAAAGTATAATCTGCAGTATCTCTGACATGCGAGATATCAATAAACCCACCTTTATCTGTATATAATAAGCCAATTTTTTCATTACTAAGCCCCATTAAAGCTGCACTTGCCCCTAAAAAGCTATCATTATAATGATGCTCACCAAGGCTATCGGCTTCTACAATATTATCGATAGTATAAAAAGGAACGGGGAGCCCCCATAATTGTGCTTGGAGGTTGTACCCGAAGGCACAGCATGCACGTAAGCCTTGAGGAGGAACTAATGAAGGAATAACGGACCAATCTTGTGTAGCTTCTTCAAAGGTATGCGAAGTTAATACGGGGGAAATAGCGGGCAATTCAAGCTTGCTATGATTTTGGCATGCAGTTAATAGCAAGGCTAAACAAGACGCTTGAACCCACTTAAACATTAAAACGCCTCCCCGACCTGAAAATAGACACCAGTGCTATTACGGCCAATGCCGAAATCCAAACGTACATTCATTCTTGGCTTAAATTCAAAGCGATACCCGACACCAACAGTAGGGAGCCAGTGGCTTTGACCTAGTTCGGACGGTGTATCGCTCATCGTCCCTGTGCCTAACCAACCGACAATACCATGACGCCAATCTAGCTTATGCCTAATTTCTATTTGGCTAGTGAATATATTATTGTCGCGATAGCGACCTTCGTAATAGCCTCGCATTCGATTACCATTACCTAATAACGATAATTGATTCCATGGCACATTACCTGTTGAAAACCGCGCATAATTATCAAGTGCAACCACGGTATCTTCGGCAATCTGATGGTAGTAAGCGTATTGTAATTGCGTGGTTTGAAAACGGGTGTCGCTACCAAGATTTGGCGCAAAATAAGTGTAAGTCACTTCAAAGGTTTGCCCTTGGTATGCGTTAGGCAAAAAATCGCGGGTATCATAACTATAATAGGCGCTGACCCCTGAGTTGATAACAGAACGCCCACCGACGGAATTAGCGAAGTACTTTTTTGCACCATCATCTGGGTCGCTGGCATTAATTGATGAAAAGTTCCAACCGAGTCCAATATAAGTGGCATCCGTTAGTTTATACAATGCTCTTGGCGTTATTTGGAATTCTTGGGAATGGTACTTTTCTTTATTATGGTCGTTTTTACCTGCAGAATAGCCCTTTCCCCAATAATAAGTAGGAATGTTATTGATGGTACCCGAAATAAATAATCGCCACTGGTCGTTATCAATAAAATTATAATTAGTGAAATTCAAACCAAATGCGCCTGTAGATGAAGCGAAGCCACTTAACCCAATTGAAGACGGTTGCGTTTGTTTATCTTCTTTATCTATCCGGTATAAACCAACCAGCGCAGTACCGATGCCTATCCCCATTTCAGGGGTATAAAAAGGCCCCGGCAAAACGCCCCAATCAATGGGTTTGCTGTCATCAAAGCTGTTTTCACCCCCGAGGTTGTTTAACCAGCCATCAATTTGTTGGCGGTCGGGGAGAATATCTGCTTTAGCAGGGAAAAGAATAAAAAGGCTGACCAATGCCAGCCTTTGGATAATAGCCGAATACCACATTAAAAACGGAATTCTCCAGAGACAAAGAAAGTATTACGGTTATTAAAACCAAACTCAGTGAGTACATTAAAATTGCGAGTAAACTCGACGCGAGCACCGACAGTATTATTCCATTTATGGGCAAGGTGCTGTTTGACGTCGAATTTCATACCAGGTTCATCCATTGAGTTAATTATATCTTGGAATTTCCCAGGTAAATTGAGCTTATTGATATCACCTTTAAAACGTTGGGTAATATCTTGGTACATTGCACCAGTCCAAACTTGAACTTTGGTATTCCCTTGCCCATCAATCAATGGGTCAAAAGTAAATGTATAGCCAATTCGAGGTGAAATTATTAAAGCTTTAATATCACCATCAAGAATATCAAGGTCAGTTTTTGTATAATTTAAATCTAATGTTGTGAAAAAATCGTTATATCCCCCGGCTAAAGTAAACCCAGCACCATAGGTTTTACCTTTAAAATCTAAATCAAAAGGTTGGCCTTTCAATAAAGGATCTAGTGGTATAACGAATCCCGGAGCTAACTCGAAACTTCCACCTTTTAGTGTGGTATGGGACTTACCCTTAGTGTGACCATATAACCCATAAATATTTAAGAATGGAAATACCCATGAATCTAATTTAAGTGTATGGGTTTCACTTTTTTGCCGTGTATGTCCCGCTTCAATGTGTATCGCATTTGAAAACTCAGGGCTTTCAGGAGAAATAAACCCAATTCTGTCGACTACAATATCTTGGCGCATATTCATATAACCATAGCTTGCACCAAATGGCTCCGGCAAATCATAACCGCGGGCGCGTGCTTCATCACCCCAAATCGGCAGTACTCGTGACTCTGTAGCAGAAGAACGAGTAATACCGCCTTCGTTATTGTTTTGTGGCGCCCCTGACTCACTAACTGATACTGAAAATAATGGACGGTCGCTATCGGCAAAGCTTACGGGAATACATAAAAAAGAAGAAAGGATTAGCACATGACTGAATTGGATGCGTTTCATAACATTGGCTCAATTTTAGGAAGTAAAGGGGGTGTAAAAGCAGATTATTATTCGTCTTACAGCGATAATCGGAATTTTATCATTAATCTTTTTTTTAGGGATAGCGCTTAATGCTTTTTTATTAACTCTTTGGGTAAAATGAGTGTAGGTTGATAGTTTGTTTAAGATTGTGCTTTCCAAAACCGAAAAATAGGTGCCGATAGACAAAAGGTTACCGGCACGAAGAGCGTAAAAGATTATTTTTTATTCTGTTGGTGAAACTTAACACGTTCATGAAAATAGGCTTTTAAGTGATCTTCCATTTGATGGATTTTTTGTTCTAAAGCATGTACGAATACTTCGTCGCTATTCATATTGTAAACACGCTGCATTGCGAGTTCGTCAATGTATTCTTTTTGTGCTTCTGTCAGGTCAATCATATTCTCACACCTATATAGATAGAAATTAGTTCTTTTGCCTCATCAATACGAAGCAAGTCAGAGAAAGGAGGTCATTGTGCCTCAGCCAATAGCGTATGAAAAGTAGAATAAATTATTATCGAATAATGATTATTGGTTTACTTAGTTACAATATAAAGGATCAAATCACAATCTGAATTTGTTAAGAATATTCACAATATTCTTAATGAATATAAGCTGATATCCTCGCTAAAGTCACTTATTAATAGGTCTTAAAATGAACAATAAACAATATTACCTTGATACTGCAGCAGGTGAAGGCGAAAAAGAAGCATCTATGATGGTCGCTATTCCAGGTTCTGAATTGACATCTTCGTTACTTGAGCAGCGTTTAGAAGAACAAACCTATTTTACGGATGGAGAAGTAGACTATATTCCAGATGAAGACGGTTTCTTTTTTAGCTGTAAAAAAGGTGAAGAGGAATTGCGTTTCTATATTTCATTGGTAGATAGCGACCCTGAATATACGATCAACCCATATTTTGCGACAGACCCTATTAGTCCAGAATTATACGCGGAGGCGAGTTCGGCTCCTCAAGCGGTGATTGTGGAATGTTTATTCAAAGAGCAGCCGTTAGTCAGCTACCTTCAACAACTGAAAATCATTCAAATCTTAGTGCCTGATTTACTCTTAGGGCTGGATATTTCGGCAGCAGGGAAAGTGTTTACTCGTGAGTGGCTTAATTTTCAATTAATAGATGATTTAATGCCAAGCATTGATTCTTTATATGTTGTGCACGCTATTTATGACCAAGAAGATAATGAAAATAAACCGGAAGAAGAGCGCGCACCAACCATGTATTGGTTCCATACCCATGGTTTAGCCCGTTGTGGGTTGTCTGAAGCTGAAATTATTATTCCACACCCAATCGCATCTTATTATGGTATCCCAGAATTATTCTGGAGCTTTGTGAACAACAGTATTACACACGGTAAAATCGTCTTTAACGAGCCAATTTTTATTGGGCAAACACAATCAGGTTACGAATACCTGGTGGCATTGCCATTTGAGGAAGGGTTGCTTCATGTCGGTAAATCAACGCCTATTGATAACTTAAAGCCATTAGAAGAAATGAATTTTGAGTTTGGTGATGCAACTTCTGAGCGTTTTATGGGGGATTGGCACGACAGGGATGAGTCTCATCAGCACCCGTCAGTCATGTTGTTCCGTGTTACACAAGAAAACCCAGTATTAGAGAGTTTCTTTGAAGGGTTTGAAGATCAAAATGCGATGATGTTTATGCGCACAGACGAAGAAACGGCGGATATGTCCCGTAAAGCGAAGCTGCGCTGGGAGTATTTCACCCACATGTTAGATAATTATGGTCCAAAACCTGTCACTCAAAAGAAAGGTTTTTTTGCGAAGTTTTTAGGCAAAAACGATGATGAAGCTGATACTGAATGGCGTTTCTTAGTGAAATGTGGCATTGGTTATCATGATGCGGAAGAGGATTATGATGGGCACGAACATATGTGGTTTGAGCCAATTTCTTGGAATGGTGACCAGTTTGAAGGCCGATTAATTAACCATCCTTTTTATGTGAAAGATATGCAAGAAGGGGAAACTTATCCATTAACCCGTGATGATATTACGGATTGGACAATTTATTTCCAAGATGGAAGTTACACGCCGGATACGATATACAAGCTACTGAGTGGCGCGCAAGTTCACTAATTCGTTAGACTGCAAGTCACATGGGCGAAGCTTGTTGCCTATATATGCCTTGGATTATTTAGAGTACAAAGGTTTGTGTTAGACTGGGCGCGTAAAGTGCCCAATTTAATGATGATAGTTTGACACTATGAATGAATCTGACCTGTACCAATATGCCCTGTTTATGCTTTCTCGCCGTGACTACGGTAAAGCTGAGTTATTTAGCCGTATGAAACGACGAATGTATGAGAAAAATGAAGGTATTATTGATGAATCGTTGATTGAAAAAGCCCTTGAACGACTCAGTGAGCAACACTTTCTTGATGATGATCGGGTGGTGGCACTATTAATGCAGGGCTATATTCGCAAAGGTTATGGTCCGTTGCGAATTAAGCAAGAAATGCGTCAAAAAGGCTTTTCTGAAGCTTTAGTTGAAAAACATTTTGCTGATGTTGATGTGGATTGGTTTGAGAAAGCGGCATTGGTACGCAGCAAAAAATTTGGTGATGACCTACCCCAAGATTTTAAAGAAAAGAGTAAACAGATCCGTTATTTACAATATCGAGGTTTTTTTGGCGATATGATTTACGAACTGTTTAGTTGATTGTTTCCTGATTTTAATATCAATGCAGGTTTTCTGTATTTGATTAGCTATCTTGATGACGAACCCATTGGTATCCGCATATACTTCAATTTCTTTTTTTAACCTAATCTAGTCTGTTCTACCTATCTGAAGAGGGTAATTGGTAAAATCCGCTAGAAAATCTCTTCTATAAAAGATTTATTATTTCTTTATCTTGTGTTTTTATTCATATCTATATTAAAAAATATCGTCTGGCATGATCATTGTCAGTGAATTTTGCTTAACTATTAGGCAGAGTAATTTTTTATAATTACAAAATGAGACAGGCAGGAGAAACAAATGATTGAGCTCTTAATCGGCGTTATTGTCGCCATTGGAGTTGGGCGCTATATCATAAAAGGGTATTCGGCAACGGGCGTGCTAATGACAGGGGGGATTTTACTTCTGATCATTACCGCTATTATGGGCAAAAGTATTTTACCAAGTTCTGTTCCTACGACGGGGTGGCGTACAACAGACATTTTGGAATACATAAAATTCCTATTAATGAGCCGAGGTGGTGACCTTGGTATGATGATTATGGTGCTATGTGGGTTTGCATCTTACATGACCCATATTGGTGCCAATGATGTGGTTGTTAAAATTGCATCAAAACCGCTAAAAATGATCAACTCGCCATATTTATTAATGGTAGCGGCTTATATTGTTGCTTGCTTGATGTCGCTGGCGGTTTCCTCTGCGACTGGTCTTGGGGTGTTATTGATGGCAACCTTGTTCCCCGTGATGGTGAATGTCGGGATTAGCCGTGGTGCAGCGGCGGCAATTTGTGCTTCACCAGCGGCAATTATTCTGGCACCGACTTCAGGTGACGTTATTTTAGCGGCGCAAGCTGCTGAAATGCCATTAGTTGATTTTGCATTTAAAGTGACTTTGCCTATTTCTATTGCTGCAATTGTTGCTATGTCTATTGCACATTTCTTCTGGCAGCGTTATCTAGATAGAAAAGAAAACGTCAAAATGGAAATGCTTGACGTCAATGAAATCAAAACTCATGCGCCTTCTTTTTATGCCATTTTACCATTCACTCCGATTATTGGTGTATTAGTATTTGATGGTAAGTGGGCGCCTGAACTGCACATAGTTACAATCATTGTTGGTTGTATTATTTTAGCTGCTGTTATTGAATTCATTCGTAGTTTCAGTGCAAAACACGTCTATGGTGGCTTAGAGGTTTGTTATAAAGGGATGGCTGAAGCCTTTGCTACAGTGGTTATGTTATTAGTTGCGGCGGGTGTATTTGCACAAGGTTTAAGTACTATTGGTTTTATCAAAGGGCTTATTGACCTAGCACAATCATTTGGTTCGGGCGCGATTGTCATGATGATTGCATTGGTAATTATTACAATGCTAGCTGCAATGACAACAGGGTCTGGTAATGCACCGTTTTATGCCTTTGTCGAATTAATTCCACATCTAGCAAAACAGATGGGCGTCAACCCAGCTTATTTGGTGATCCCAATGTTACAAGCTTCTAACTTGGGGCGCACATTATCACCTGTTTCAGGTGTCGTCGTTGCGGTGTCTGGGATGGCTAAAATTTCACCGTTTGAAGTGGTAAAAAGAACGTCAATTCCAGTGCTAGTTGGCTTAATTGTTGTGGTCATTGCAACTGAAATTTTAGTTCCTGTCTATCTATAAACCCAACCTATTTTTTATGTAAATGGCTGAGCTAGTAGTTCAGCCATTTTTTTATCACATTTAAAATTAAATTCTTTAGATGCAAAATTTATTATTTTAATCACAAGCTAAAAAGGATTTTTACAGAGGAATTACATTGAGTTTTTTTATTTGACGTTATTAACGAGATCTACGCCAAAAAGTTGAACAAAATAGGTAAATTAAATTAGGCGGTCTTACTAACTTCATGCAAAATCGGCGCATCTGATTTTAATAACGTTAATGATGAAGAATACAAGATGAGCACAATAGAAAAAACAGTGGTTACAACGGATAAGCCAGTAAGTAAATGGACGTATAAGGATTTTACATGGGTACTTTCTTTATTTGGAACAGCCGTAGGGGCAGGGGTTTTATTCTTACCTATTAAAGCAGGTGCTGGGGGTTTTTGGCCATTAGTTGTGTTGGCATTAATTGCTACCCCAATGATTTGGCTAGCACATAAAGGGTTAGCGCGTTTTGTTTTGTCTGCAAAAAATCCGAATGCGGATATTACTGATACTGTAGAAGAGCACTTTGGTAAAGTTGGGGCAAATATCATTACCTTTGCTTATTTCTTTGCTATTTACCCAATTGTATTAATTTATGGCGTGGGTATCACCAATACCGTTGATTCTTTTATTGTCAATCAGCTTGGCATGGCGCAACCTCCGCGTTGGTTACTGTCAGGTGTGTTGATTTCGGCAATGACAGCAGGGGTGGTGTTTGGTCGTGACCTCATGTTAAAACTCACTTCTTTGATGGTTTACCCATTAGTTTTCATCTTATTAGCATTGTCTTTATATTTAATCCCTGAGTGGAATATGTCGATGCTAGAAGTGTCGCCTGATTGGAGTGCAATGCCAGTTATAGTTTGGATGGCTATCCCACTGATCGTATTTTCATTTAACCATAGCCCGATTATCAGCCAATTTACCAAAGACCAACGTCAACAATTTGGTGACAAGGCAATCGTCAAAACTGATATGATCACAGGTGGTGCAGCCTTAATGTTAACAGGCTTTGTGATGTTCTTTGTTTTTTCTGTGGTGTTATCTTTAAGCCCAGCAGAACTGGAAATTGCCAAGCAAGAGAACATTAGCGTGTTATCGCATATTGCTAATATCAATCCATCACCAATTTTGTCTTACTTAGGGCCGATTGTTGCTTTTGCGGCGATTGTTTCTAGCTATTTTGGTCACTTCTTAGGTGCCCACGAAGGTTTAGTTGGGTTAATTAAATCCCGCTCTTCTTTCTCAGTTAGGAAAATTGAGACAGCATCTATGTTATTTATTGTGATAACAACATGGATCGTCACTATTCGTAACCCAAGCATTTTAGGTATGATTGAAACGATGGGGGCGCCAATGATCGCGGCTATCCTGTTCATTCTACCGGTGGTATCGATGAATATTGTTCCTGCAATGAAAAAATTTAGTACGTCAAAGCCAGCACAAATATTCACTTTTGTCTGCGGATTAGCGTCCATTACTTCTGTTATTTATGGTGCATTTCAATAATCGCGGGTAATTCGATTCGTTTTAAAAAGCCACAATCTCAATGGGTTGTGGCTTTTTTTTATATGAATAAGAAATAGATTATAAGAATAATACCTTATGTGATTAATTATCGGCGTTGAGCGGTGCAAAGCGTTCTAAGGCATGGAGTGTAGACTAATCTATATGAAATAATTTCAAGTTCAAATAGTTGCCTAGTATATAGTCTTAGGTAATATCTATTGATATCACAGCATAGAACCCACTTATAATTATCTCTTCTGGCCGTGTTTTCCAGTGCGTCATAACAAGGATAACAAATGAAATTAGAAACATTATCGATTCACGCGGGCTACTCTCCAGACCCAACAACCAAGTCTGTTGCGGTTCCAATTTACCAAACTACATCGTATGCATTTGATGACACTCAGCACGGCGCTGACCTTTTCGACTTAAAAGTCGGGGGGAATATTTATACACGCATCATGAACCCAACAAATGATGTTTTAGAACAGCGTGTCGCAGCATTAGAAGGCGGTGTAGCTGGGCTGGCTGTTGCTTCCGGTATGGCAGCTATTACTTATGCCATCCAAACTATTGCGCAGGCAGGTGATAACATTGTTTCCGTCGCAAAATTGTACGGTGGCACATATAACTTATTGGCCCACGCGTTACCACGTTTAGGGATTGAAACTCGTTTTGCGGAGCATGATGATTTAGCCGCACTTGAAGCGCTGATTGATGATAAAACCCGCGCAGTTTTTTGTGAGTCAATTTCCAATCCGGCAGGGTTTATTGTTGATATCGCCGCATTAGCCGAAGTTGCTCACCGCCATGGTGTTCCACTGATTGTCGATAACACAGTGGCAACCCCATACTTATGCCGTCCCTTTGAACATGGTGCGGATATTGTGGTTCATTCATTGACTAAATATATTGGTGGTCATGGGACATCACTTGGCGGGATGGTTATCGATTCAGGGAAATTCCCTTGGGCAGAGTATCCAAATCGCTTTTCTTTATTGATAGAGCCTGATGTGGCTTATCATGGTGTAAGCTATACAGAGCACTTTGGTGCTGCCGCCTTTATTGCTCGCTGCCGTGTTGCGCCTTTACGTGGAACTGGGGCGGCGTTGTCGCCATTTAATTCATTTTTAATCTTACAAGGCTTAGAAACACTAGCATTAAGAATGGATAGGCATACAGAAAATGCATTAAAAGTGGCTAATTTCCTTGAAAAGCACCCACAAGTTGAATGGGTGAAATATGCAGGTTTACCAAGCAATCCAGAGCACGGTTTAGCGCAGAAATATATGAACGGAAAGCCGGCAAGTATAATGTCTTTCGGTATTAAAGGTGGTCAAGAAGCAGGAGCACGTTTTATTGATGCACTGCAACTGATTGTACGATTAGTGAACATTGGTGATGCTAAATCATTAGCTTGCCATCCGGCGTCCACAACGCATCGCCAATTAAATGATGCTGAACTCGCACAGGCAGGCGTATCGCGGGATATGATCCGTTTATCTATCGGTATAGAACATATTGATGATATTTTAGCTGACCTTGAACAGGCATTAGTTGCGGCAAGATAATTGGTGTAAAACTTGATAAAAACTGGTTATGGTAAAGTAAAATCATAACCAGTTTTTTCTTTTTTATTATCCAAAAAAGATGATACTCGTTTTGTTTGTTGTATTAGTTCTTATTTTTATATTAATAATTAGTTTTATATAGTATTTTGAAAAACTGAACGGCCCTGTAAGGTTTTAACCTTAATGTTCAATTCTTATCTATTTATTATTGATGAAATATAATTTCTATTTATGGATTGTTTACCAAGAATCAGCCTGATACAAATTAACTTTTGATTTGTTTAAACGGGGTTTAATTGCCATAACGATAATAACTAAATAGTCAGTAAAAAGTGTTTATTTAAAGCGAATAAGCTAAAAGATATTAAATATCAATAACAAGAATGGTTGAGAAAAAATGATTATGGCAAACAATAAAGTTGCCTACCTTAAGTGGTGCTTACTATTTGGGTTTATCTTAGTGACCTATTTTTTACCGTTAAACGGTAGGTTGCTATGGCAGCCTGACGAGTTACGTTATGCCGAAATTAGCCGGGAACTGATTATTAGCTATAACTGGAGTGTGCCTGAACTTCTTGATATTCGTTACTTCGAAAAACCGATTTTTGGCTATTGGGTTGGGGCACTGTTTCAAATGTTATTTGGTGAAAATAATGTGTCCGTGCGCCTTGGCGCTGTCTTTAGCACTTTGGTCAGTGGGTTATTTGTTTATCTCAGCGCTAAAATGTCATGGAAAAATGTACGTATCGCATTTAACGCTGCCTTTATTTACCTTTCGATGCTTATGGTGTTTACGATAGGCACCTACAATATTCTAGACCCAATAGTCACCGCTTTTATTACGATGGTGATTTTCTTTTTCCAATGGGGTCTAACCACACAACGTTTTTCTCATCGATTATGCGCTTTTATTATGATGGGGGTGGCTTGTGGACTAGGGGTTCTGACGAAAGGCTTTTTAGTGCTTGTATTACCTGTTTTAGTTTGTTCTCTTGCCGCGGTGTACTTTAAGCAATTCAAAGAAGTCTTTGTTTTTTCTTTTGTGTCAATCTTTACGGCATTTGTTATCTGTTTACCTTGGGCATTTGTGATTGCTAGCCGTGAGCCTGACTACTGGAATTACTTCTTCTGGGTTGAGCATATTCAACGCTTTATGGCGGACAACGCACAGAACAAATCACCATTTTGGTTTTATATTCCTATATTACTTGCTGCTGTTTTACCATGGTTGGGTTATCTTTTTGGGGCTATACATTATGCTTGGCGGCAAAAAGGGATTTACCTTTACTTTTTATTGTGGTTTATCGCCCCATTTGTATTTTTTAGCATCACAAAAGGCAAGCTACTAACCTATATTTTACCTTGCATTGCACCGGTTGCCATTTTAATGGCGGCTTACATTGAAAAAGTACGGGCTGAGAAAAAAACAACCGCTATCCGCTTAAATGCCATTATTAACCTATTGGTCGGTGGGGCTGCCGCGGCATTAATTATTGCTTCTCCTTATATACCTAAAATTAACATTTATCAGGCAGATGAAAGTAACAAATTATGGCTGGCCGCCGCCGCTTTTATCTGCTGGTTATTAGTGGCATTGGTTTCTTTTAAGCAACGGTTTTGGTACTTCGCTGCGGCTTGCACCGTGGCAATCAGTTTGAGTGTCGGCCATGTGATCCCTTATCGCGTTGAAAGTAATAACACGCCTCAAAATGTAATTGAAAAATACCATAAACAGTTAGAAAACAAATCGATATTACTGACAAATAATGTTGGGTTAGGGACAGCTTTAGCATGGGTACTAAAGCGTAGTGATATTACGATGCTTCACCAAACTGGTGAATTAAGCTATGGGTTAAAATACCCTGATGCTATTAATCGGTTTTATAGCTTAGGGCAGTTACCCGGTTTATTAAAAAATAATCACTATAAGAATGTCGCGGTGGTGGTAGATGGTTCACAAAAAGAGATCATTGATGCTCTTCCTGGTAACCCAATTATAATTCGTGAGGGGAACTTAGTTTTCGCTTTCTACGAGGGTTAATAGAAAAATGGTATTACATGGAATGTAATACCATTTATATTTAATCGCCTGATTAGCGAGTTGGCTTATTGCCGTGAGGGTTGTTGCCCGTCGGGTGGTTTTTCCCTATTACAGGGGGTAGCCCATGGTAAATTAATAACATTGTCATACTATTACTCATTGTATTTGCATCGACTTCCACTGTATCCGCAGTTCGACTATTTCTTTGGTAACGACCAGATAACGTATTGCTCATTGAGAAGCCTCCTCTGTTTCTTTTATCAGGCGGTTAGCTTCAGCAAGCTCATAACGCCTTGGTGTCAGTGCAGTCGCACTATGATTACGGGCAAGTAATGAATATATGGTGGGCAGAACAAATAAAGTAAATAACGTGCCAACTAGCATCCCTGTTACGATCACCAAACCTAATCCAAAGCGGCTATTGGCGCCTGCCCCTGTCGCGAATAACAAAGGTACTAAACCAATGACCATCGCTGCTGTTGTCATTAGGATTGGGCGTAAGCGAATTTGTGCTGCTTTGAGGATAGCATGGCGTTTGTCCAAACCTTCATTGGCCTGTAACTCATTCGCAAATTCCACCATTAATATGCCGTGTTTACTGATTAAACCGATTAATGTCACTAAGCCAATTTGGGTATAAATATTCAACGTTGCATAACCCAGCGCGAGTGGGATCAAGGCTCCACAAATAGATAAAGGAACAGTGATCAAAATAATCAGTGGGTCGACTAAACTTTCATATTGGGCAGCTAAAACTAAATAAATGATGATGAGCGCCGCCATAAAGGCAAAGGCGAGGGTGTTACCTTCTTGTTTATATTGGCGCGAATCGGATTGCCAGTCATGGCTGAAGCCGGCAGGTAGTTCACTTGCAATGCCATCTAAATAAGCAACTGCTTGGCCGAGTGTGACTCCCGGAGCCGGAATTGCTTGGAAAATAGCCGCATTTTGTTGATTAAATTGCGTGAGCTTATTGGGTTCAACTTGCGTATTGATATCTACGACAGTTGACAGTGGGATCATCGTTCCCGCTTCCGATTTTACATAGTGCCGTGACAGTGCGTCAGGGGTTAGTCGTTGGCTGCGAATACTCTGTGGGATCACATCATAGGAGCGCCCATCCATTCCAAAGCGGTTGATATAGTTTTCACCCACTAATAAAGTCAGGGATTCACCAATATCTTGCATCCTGATCCCCAAACTATTTGCTTTTGAACGATTAATGCGGACTTCAACCACTGGGTTGTTATAGTCAAGGTCGCTATCCACCACCATAAATAACCCACTTTCACGCGCTTGCTGTTTGATCTCTTCCATGGTTTTGTAAAGCACGGAATAATCTTGTGAGCTTCGTAGTACCATTTGCACCGGTAGTCCCCCTGTTGAGCCCGGCAATGCAGGTAACTGGAAGACAAAGATACTATTTCCTTCAACATCTCCAACACGTCCTTGTAAGTCAGCTTGGATAGCCGACGCAGGGCGCTCGCGTTGTTCCCATGAGGAGAGGTTTGTTCCCCCAAAACTAGCGGAAGGGCCATCAGTGCCGTTAATAATCCATGTGCTTTCTGTTTCCGGTAACTCCATGAAAACATGATGTAATTTACGTGAGAAACGTTCAACATACTCTAGGTTAGCGTGTTGTGGCGATTTAATAGCGGTTAATACGCTAGATTGGTCTTCAACAGGGGCTAATTCACGCGGGGCAGATTGGTAAAGTAGGGGCAAACTGATAAAGACCGCAACTGCAATAACACCTGTTAACCAACGGTTTTTCAAAGAAAAATTCAATACAATAGTATAGTAATGAGCTAACGTACTGAAGAACGTTTCAGCCATTCGCGCCATGCGCCCTTCGTTTTGTTTTGAATTGAGCATGAAAGAGCTCATCACAGGGGAAAGGGTTAACGCCACAATACCTGAGACAATCACTGCGCCTGCTAGCGTTAGAGCAAACTCTTTAAATAACGCGCCAGTTAAACCTGACATCAAGCCGATTGGGGCGTATACCGCGGCTAAGGTAATGGTCATCGCGATCACAGGGCCTGCAACTTCACGAGCCCCAATTAATGCAGCTAAAATAGGGGATTTCCCTTCCTCAATGTGGCGATGAACGTTTTCGACAACAACGATAGCGTCATCCACAACGAGCCCAATGGCGAGTACCATTGCTAGCAAGGTGAGCAAGTTAACACTAAAGCCGAAAGCCATCATCAGTGCGGCTGCGCCTAACATTGATAACGGAATGGCTAAGATTGGAATGATGACACTGCGAATTGAGCCTAAACACAGGTAAATAACCACAATGACAATGAGCAAGGCTTCAATTAAGGTGCTGATCACTTGGTCAATAGAGGCTTTAATAAAGCGTGAAGTTTCAAATGCCATTTCCACCTTAACACCCGGGGGTAAGGTTTTAGTGATATCAGGCATTAATTGATTCATGCCATCAACAATCACTAACGGGTTCCCCGTTGGTGTCGCAAACAAACCAAGGTAAATAGCCGGCTCCCCATTCATCAAACCACTTGTTTCAGTGGATGAAGCGCCCAGTTCAATGGTTCCTACATCTTTCAGGCGGACTAATCCATTACCGTCATTTCGGATCACCAGATCACGGAATTCATCAACATTGGTGAGGTCGCTATTGACATAAACGTTAGAAATAACGAATTCACCTTTAATTTTTCCGGGAGCTGCTTGGTAGTTATTTTGGCGCACAGCTTGCGCGACGTCGGCGGCTGTTAGCCCTCGCCCTGCAAGCTTATCGGCATCAAGCCATAAACGCATAGCAAGTTGTTGCCCACCAAAAACTTGGACTTTGGCGACGCCGTCAATAGAGGAATACATCGGCTCAATAACGCGGGAGATATAATCCGTTAGCGCCGGTATCGATAAATTAGTACTGGAAAAGCCAATATAGGCAACTGCGGTGGATTCCCCAGAAGAAAGCTCAATAACAGGGTCATAAGCTTCTTTCGGTAACTTATAACGAACTTGGTTTACTTTAGCCATTACTTGAG
Organism: Providencia sp. AGC89; assembly: GCF_053543535.1. Classification (NCBI taxonomy): domain Bacteria; kingdom Pseudomonadati; phylum Pseudomonadota; class Gammaproteobacteria; order Enterobacterales; family Morganellaceae; genus Providencia; species Providencia sp. AGC89. The sequence continues at coordinate 72,960 of NZ_JBIXLP010000018.1, read as the reverse complement.
CAAGGGCTTGGGTAGAGTCTCGATTAAGTTCCATTCGTACAGTGACAAGGCTGCTACCTTGTACTGAGGATGAGGATAGATAATCGACCCCCTCGACTGAGGAAACCGCTTGGGCAATAGGTTGCGTCACAAAACCTTGCATCAGCTTTGCTGATGCCCCGGGGTATTGTGTCGTAATGGTAATAGTTGCACTTTCAAGTTGTGGATATTGGCGAATAGGTAGCTTGCTTAGTGCAAATAAGCCAATTAACACGATAAGTGCGCTGACGACCAGAGCTAAGACAGGCCGGCGAACAAAAATATCAGTAAATTTCATTGCGCCTTCCTTAAGAACCTTGAACGGTCGGAGTCATTGGTTCAGACAAGGTGTCTTGTGCGACAGGTGTCACCGCAGAACCATCGTTTAAGCGTAATTGCCCTGAAGTCACGACTTTATCGTCGGCAGTTAACCCTTGCTCTATTTCTATTTTTCCATCCCAACGTTGCCCCGTTTTCACCGAAACGCGTTTAACTGTCATGGCGCTGCCTTCGCCTTGCGTAATGAATACGGTATCGCCATAGGCAGTATAAGTAACCGCAGTTTCTGGGATGGTGAGGACTTGATTGCTGACTTGGCGCACCACATTGACATTGGCGTACATGCCAGCTTTCAGTGTCCCATCGCTATTGTCTAATGTTGCTTGTAAGGCAATAGTGCGAGATTTGCCGATTAATGGGTCAATGGCAGTGATCCGAGCTGGGAATGTTTTATTTGGGTAGGCATCGACAGTAATATCGACAATCTGCCCCAGATGGAGTTCGGGGGATGCCTGCTCATCTAATGAAAAATTGAGCTTTAATGTTTTCGTATTGACAAGGCTAGCGACAGTTTCTCCGGGACTCAAATATTGCCCTTCGTGTACTTGGCGAATACCTATTGTGCCATCGAAAGGTGCGACGATGGTTTTTTGCGCAATCAGAGCTTGGGTTTGACGGATCAAACCTTGAGCGATATCGCGTTCCGCCCGTGTACTATCAACTTGAGCTTCTGCGACTAAATGCTGTGTTGCGAGGGAACGGGTTCTTTCGTATAAACGAGCAGCATTACGCAACTGTGCTTGATAACGCGATAAATCGGCTTGCTCAACCGCATCATTGAGTTGCACTAATAGCTGGCCTTTTTTGACTTGCTGACCAGATCCAAAAGCAATTTTAGTTATGCGGCCACTGGTTTCAGCTGCCACTAGCACTTGGCTTCCTGCTTCAAGTTCACCTACTCCGTAGAAAGTTCGTGGAGCCGTGTTTAAACTGACTGGGGCTAACGCGACTTTAACGGGAGGGTACTGGTAAGCAGCTTGTTTATTATCTTCATTTTGTGCATAGGTAGAATAGATAGCACTACCGCCTCCTGCAGTAATTAAAATTGAACACAGTATGATTATTGTTTTTTTATTCATTAGATTTTCCTTCTATTTCTGCGTTTTTAACGCGAAATAAAGACCTCGAAAATGCCCTGCAATAGCGACAGCGATTAAGCCACCGATGACTGAAATATGCTCAATCGCCCAAAACATAGCGATTTTGGCTTCTTCCCCTGTATAGCTCCAAAAGGTATGAACAATCACAATAGTGAGAAACAAAAATACGGCTAGAGCACCAGTTCCAAGCCATAAAAGGCGGTTGAAAAGCACCAGAACGGAAGCGGCTAACATGACAAAAGCAGATGCGATATTGAAAAACCAATCCGGGTGCAGACCGGCAGCACGCATTTCGGCAAGGCTATTCTCATAATCAAAAACTTTGGCTAAACCAGATGAAATAAATAAAACCAAGATCAGCAAACGAGCAATAATCCATAAGCTGTTGCTTTCTAACAATTTGGTGATCACCGATGGCATAAACCTATCCCCTTTAAAAAAATAATGTCAATTGACAAACTTGCAGGGTGGTACTATAAAACCTTAAGTTAAGTTGAGGTCAAGCTAAGGGACGCAAAAATGACAGAGAAAGACACGAAAGCGATAAAACCACGCAAAGAAAGTGGAAAAAAAATAGATTTTACAAGGGCATTAACCGTTGGTGAGGTAGCTAAACGTGCTGGTGTGGCGGTGTCGACAGTTCATTTTTACGAGTCAAAAGGGTTGATCCAAAGTACACGCACGCAAGGAAATCAACGACGTTTTCACTCTGTGGTTCTGCGTTATATTGCCATCATTAAAGTTGCGCAAAGTACGGGGATACCACTACATGAAATTCAAGAAGCTTTGGGGCGTTTTCCTGCGAATAGTTCACTCACATCGGAACAATGGAAAGAAATGTCCACCCAGTGGCGCTCTTCTTTAGATAAGCGGATCAGGCAGTTAACTCGTTTGCGCAATGAATTAGATAATTGTATTGGCTGTGGTTGTTTATCACTGAGTGATTGCCCGCTTCGCAACCCTGATGATGTATTGGGAAAAAGAGGCCCCGGCGCACGAATTTTGGAACGCCCATAAGTCATTTCCCCTTACCTGCATCCCATCACATTTCTCACCATTTGGATAGCCACTGCAAAAAGTGGCTATTTGTTTAGGTATATCAACACATTATTATTTAAATTGCCGCACTGAATGGATAATTTTTGCGTCCATCGGCTACAGCTTTTGGCTATTTTTGCGTAATTATTCGTCATGTTAATTTTTTGTGAAATCATTGTAATTAAATGAGAGTAAAAAAGAGGATGCCGAAGATGAGAGGTTTAAATAGTAAAATTGCCATCGTTACCGGAGGTGCGACCAAAATTGGTGCAACCGTGGCGAAAATATTGAGCGATTACGGCGTGACGGTCACTATTTTTGATATTGATGCAGTGAATGGTGAAAAAGTTGTTCAAAATGAGCCGAATATTGATTTTCTTCCAGTAGATATTACCGATGATCAGCAGCTTAAGCAGGGAATTGACCGTGTTGCGCAAAAATATGGTCAACTCGATTTTTTAGTTAATCTGGCCGCCACTTATCTTGATGAAGGCCAGTCATCCACAAGGCAAGATTGGCTAACTGCCTTAAATATTAATGTTGTCAGTGCCGTCATGGCGGCTCAGTTTGCCAAACCTCATTTAGCGAAGTCGGGTAAAGGGGCGATAGTTAATTTCACCAGTATCTCTTCTAGCGTTGCGCAAACTGGTCGTTGGTTATATCCCGCATCTAAAGCCACTATGTTAGAGGTCACTCGTAGCCAAGCGATGGATTATGCGCAGGACGGGGTCCGTGTGAACTCTGTGTCACCGGGTTGGACTTGGTCTCGTGTCATGGATGAAATAACGGGGGGCAACCGGCAAAAAACAGACCGCGTAGCTGCGGATTATCACTTATTAAAACGCGTTGGCGACCCTGAAGAAGTTGCTCAAGTTGTCGCGTTCCTTCTTTCTGACCTAGCGAGCTTTGTCACTGGCGCAGATTACGCCGTTGATGGCGGTTACTCGGCTATGGGACCCGAACAGGCTAAACCCGCAATTCCCCGTCTTGCTGAATAAGACACCATATTAAAGACTTTGCAGAGGAAAATACTATGCGTCGTATTGCTATCGTAGGTGGTGGTCAAGCGGGTATGCCATTAGCTTTAGGCTTGCTCGATAAAGGCTATGAAGTCACAGTTGCAACAAACCGTACGCCAGATGATGTGAAAAAAGGCCGTGTGATGTCGAGCCAGTGCATGTTCGATATTTCACTACAATTTGAGCGTGATTTAGGGCTAAATTTTTGGGAAGAAGATTGCCCACCCGTTGAAGGTATTGGTTTTACGGTTCCACATCCAGAAAAAGCGGGTGAAAAAGCCATCACATGGCGGTCTCGCTTAGATAACTATGCGCAAGCCGTTGATCAGCGTATCAAAATGCCATATTGGATGGAGCTATTTGCGGCTCGTGGCGGTAATTTACGTATTGAAGATGTGGGTATTGCAGAGCTCGAACGCCTAGCGGAAACCCATGATTTAGTAATATTAGCAGGGGGCAAAGGTGAAATAGTCAAGCTCCTTGAGCGTGATGAAACCCGTTCGCCGTATGATAAACCTCAGCGAGCTTTGGCATTGACCTATGTCCACGGCATGTTACCAACCCCTGAATATTCACAAGTTTCATTTAACTTGATCCCTGGAGTTGGTGAATATTTCGTATTCCCTTCTCTGACGAACAGCGGTGATTGCCACATTATGGTCTTTGAAGGGGTCCCCGGTGGGCCAATGGACCAATGGAACGAGGCGCGTACTCCTCAAGAACATTTGGCTTACAGTAAAAAGATCCTTAACACCTATTTACCATGGGAAGGGGAGCGCTGCCATAACATTGAGCTAACGGATGATAACGGTATTCTAGCGGGACGATTTGCGCCGACAGTGCGTAAGCCCGTGTTAACGCTGCCATCAGGTAAAATTGTGTTCGGCTTAGGTGATGCGCTAGTCACCAATGACCCGTTGACAGGGCAAGGTTCAAACAATGCGACGAAAGCCAGCAAAGTTTACTATGACGCTATCTTAGCGCATGGAGATAAACCTTATACCGCCCAGTGGATGAACGACACTTTCGAACAATTCTGGAAATATGGTCGCTATGTTGTTGAGTGGACAAACTCTTTATTGGCTCCTCCTGAACCGCATATTTTACATCTCTTGGATGCCGCTCAACAGTTGCCATCTCTCTCACATACTATCGCTAATGCATTCAACTACCCACCAGTCTTATTTCCTTGGTGGAAAGATGGGGCAGCTTGCGAGGCTTACATCCAATCACAAATGATGGAAGAAGCTCGAGCCTAAAAGGGGAGTCCAATATGTCTATGATTGCAGAGGATACATTCATGTGTGATAGGGAATGGGGCCATACCGAATTTGAACCTAAAGCCTTGCGCAATTTACTCGGTTGTTATCCAACAGGGGTCGCGGTTGTGATCACACGTGCAGCGGATGGCCGTGACGTTGGGTTAACAATTAACTCATTTGCATCGTTATCACTCGACCCACCATTGGTGTTATGGAGCCTAGTTAACCATTCACCAAATTTATCTGTGTTTCGTGATTGCCGTCATTTCACTATCAATATTTTAGGTAAAGAGCACCAAGAACTGGCCATGCGTTTTGCTAACCCACGCATCGAAAATAAATTTGCAGATGTGGCGACCCATGTAACGCCAGAAGGTGTCCCCGCGCTACATGGCGCGATAGCCACCTTAGTTTGCGAAAATCATAAACAAGACCATATCGGTGATCACCTATTAATGGTGGGACATGTTCGGCGGATTAGCAGTGAGACAGGTAAGCCGCTGGTTTTCCATGGTGGCACGTTTACCGCTTTACATGAAGCCCTTTAGGTGTAGGAGAGATTATGAACCAGCCAGCATTGATGACATTCGTAAAAGAATTGCAACAGGGCAATATTCGCGTTGTTGACTTGACGCAGACATTATCCCCATCGTTTCCTGCCTTGCAGTTACCCGAACAATTTGGGCAAGTATGGTCATTTAGTATGGAACAAATTTCCCGCTACGATGATAACGGCCCTGGGTGGTATTGGAATAATTTTAGTTGTGGGGAACATACAGGAACCCATTTTGATGCACCAATTCATTGGATAAGCGGCAAAGACCAAGCCAATAATACCGTAGATACGATCCCTGTCGAAAATTTTGTGGCACCAGCGGTTGTGGTCGATGCCAGCCAAGAAGTGGCTAACAATGCAGATTGGGTACTGACGGTAGATTTTCTACAACAATGGGAACACAAACACGGCAAAATCCCAAAAGGGGCATGGGTATTATTTCGGACGGATTGGTCAAAAAAGGCCGATAACCCTGTGGAATATGTAAATATGCACGAAGATGGTGCACACACACCCGGACCATCGCAAGAAGCGGTTGAGTGGTTGATTCATGAGCGTGATGTTAAAGGGTTTGGTGTTGAGACTATTAATACTGATGCAGGGCAATCTTATCGTTGGCCAATTGCATATCCCTGTCACACATTGATGCATGGCAGCAATAAATATGGCCTGCAATGTTTAAAAAACCTCGATAAATTACCTGCAACTGGCGTCGTCATTGTTGCCGCTCCTTTAAAAATTGAAGGGGGCTCAGGTAGCCCATTACGTGTACTAGCGCTGGTGGGGTGATTTATGACAACACACTCTCACCCTCAAGTCATTGTTGTTGGCAGCGGGATGAACTCATTAATGTGTGCCGCTTTATTGGCGGTACGCGGTAAATCAGTACTGGTTCTAGAGCGTAATGACCGCTTAGGGGGCTGCATTCGTACTGAAAATTTATTTGAGGGGTATACCCACGACTTACTGTCTTGCTGGTATTCGTTATTCGTAGGCAGTCCCGGTTATCAGGAACTCGAACCTTATTTAAAAAAATATGGTTTAGAGTTTTGCCAATGTGATTATTCGACAGGGTTAGTTCAGCCAGATGGTCAGTCTGTTGCATTAAAGCGCGATATTGCTGAAGCAGCAAAGCAACTTGATAGTTTAGCACCGGGAGACGGTACGGCATTTCGTAAAATGGCAGAGACGCTATTTAACCAAGACGCAGCACTGACATTTGGTTTATTAGGTCAAAACCCATACAGTGCGGGTATGTTGAAATTATTATTTTCGCAATGGCGCAAACGAGGTGTAGATGGGTTATTGGATTTTGCTAAGTCTGGAATAGAAAGCTTTCGCCGTTGGTCTGAGCGTGAGCTACAACATGATTTTAGCCGAGCTTTAATGGCGCCTTGGGTATTACATACAGGGTTAGGGCCTGATGAAGCGAGTTCTGCGCTAATTGGGAAACTCACATTTGCAGCGGTAGTTGCTGGTGGTATGCCTGTTGTAAAAGGTGGGAGCGAGCGCATTGTTGAGGCGTTTTCGAAGGTTATCGAAGCCCATGGTGGGCAGCTCAAAACAGGGATGCACGTTGAAAAAATTATTACTCAAGGCCTTGGGAAGAATAGCCGAGCAACAGGGGTTAGGGCTAATGGGCAGGACATTAGCGCTTCAGAGAGCGTGATATGCAACGTTACCCCGACTCAGTTATATGGCGTATTGCTTGATAATGCTTCCCCACAAATAAAGCAAAGGTCAAACGGTTATCGTTATGGGCGTGCGGGGATGCAAATCCATTTTGCACTGAGTGCTCCTCCTCCTTGGTGTAACCCTGAGCTTCTTCATGTTCCTTTGGTTCATTTTACGGAAAGTATGGAACAGGTTTGTTTGTCTGTGGCCCAAGCGAATAACGGTTACTTACCTGATAAACCGACGTTTGGTATTGGTCAGCCGACAGCGCTTGACCCAAGCAGGGCCCCCGATGGAGGGTGGATTTTATGGGTTCAAATGCAGGAGCTTCCTCGCACCTTAAAAGGTGATAGTGCTGGTGAAATTTCAATTCCAGAAGATGGAAAGTGGAATGAGCAAGTGCGTGAAGCAGTAGCTGATCGGATACAGCAGCGTTTAGAACAAGTTATGCCGGGGTTCTCTTCACTGATTGTCGGCCGTAAAGCGATTTCTCCAGCTGATCTTGAACGCTATAACTGCAATCTCGTCGGCGGAGATCCTTACTCAGGGACTTGCTCACCAGACCAATTCTTTTGGTTACGCCCTTTTGCGGCGACGGGGCAAACAAAAGCACATCAAACAGCAGTAAAAAATCTCTTTCATATTGGCGCATCAACACATCCCGGCCCCGGGCTTGGTGGTGGCTCTGGTTACCTTGTTGCACAAAAATTGGCAGTCAAACGTAGGACATAAATAAATCAGCAATGGATTTGTACTATCGCAGGCAAAGCACACACAGTAAGACAACCCACTATGGCAGGAAATATGATGAAAACAAAAATAATCAGTAGGCTTGTTGCAGGTTCGTGTCTCAGTATTCTTTCATTTGGTGCGGTCGCTACCGAAGGTGGTGGATTAGGTGTTTATCCCGATGGTCTCGAAAACTTTATGTCAGGGGCGCTACCACCACAAGGTGTCCATGTACTGATGTATGGTGGAAATGCGCATTATGACAGTATTCGCGATAACAAAGGGGATAAAATCCCTGTGCCTGGTTTTAGTGTAAATGTGAATGTATTAGCGCCAAGGCTGATTTGGGTGACAGACCAAAAAGTGTTTGGTGGTGACTTAGCTTTCCATACGATTGTGCCATTATTGGATGTTACCGCAAAGGCAGCAGGTCAGAAAGACAACAGCCGTGGCCTTGGCGATGTGACATTTGGACCAGCCTTAGGTTTTCATCCATCGGCAGATTTACACTATGTGGTGGGGTTAGATGCCTACGCCCCAACAGGGAAATACAGTAAAACTGACCCATCAAGTCTGGGGAAAAATTACTGGGCATTACAGCCTGTCTGGGCAATAAGTTATATTCCCCCAATTGGTGTGAATGCCGATTTAAAAATGATGTATGATTTTAACTTCCGTAATAACGATACAAAAACACGTTCAGGCCAAGCATTTCATGCTGATTATGGCTTAGGCTGGGGCTTTGGAAATGGTTGGGTTGCAGGGATTGGCGGGTATGCTTTTATGCAAACAACAAATGATAGTGGGCCAAATTCAGCACAAGGAAAAGCCCGAGCCTATTCGATAGGGCCATCCATTCGTTATGCCAACCCTCAAGGCTGGTTATTTACGGCTAAATGGGAAAAAGATTTTGAAGTGAGAAACCGCCCAGAAGGATCGCAAATTTATTTAAAAGCGGCCATTCCATTCTAACGAGTATAATAAATTAAAGCCCTACACCGTGTTAAAATAGCGATGTAGGGCTTTGTGTAAGACATCATTTAGGCTTTTTTCAGACTTTGGCTCGGCGTTTCACCATATCGTTGTTTATATTCCGCACTAAAACGTCCCATATGAGCAAATCCCCAACGTAATGCGACTCCCGTGACACTGGTCGCTTCCCCAGAAAGCAGTTCGGCTCTTACCCGTTCCATTCGTAAATCGCGTAGATATTGCATTGGGCTAATATCTAAAAACTCTTTAAAGCCGGCATATAAGCTACGTAAACTGACTCCCGCAATGTGGGCTAGTTGCTCAACTGTAATAGGTTCATGGGCATGAGCTTCTAAGTATTCCTGCACACGCCTGACATGGCGAGGACGGATTGTGGCTCTGCGCATTCCAGAATCTTCAGTATAGTTATGGCCTTGGGTGGAGAGAAGAGTGACAGAAACCAATTGCTCAACTTGTGTGGTGATCAACTTATGTTGTAGTAGATCCGGTGTACGTGTAGCACATTCAATTAAGTAATTCATTAAGGTGCGCCATGCAATACAGGATTGCCATGCAAAACCCAACTGAAAAACTAATGGTTTATCTAAAGTGTGTCCTAGCTGGCCAACTAAAGACCGTTCTAGTAAGGAGCGAGAAATACGCAACATAAACTGATCGTTATCGCTATTCCAACGCATGGTTGTTGATTCTTCTGGGCTAAGTAACGATGCCATTTGTGGTGTGGACTCTATACATTTTCCGCCACTTTCAATGGTCGCACTGCCAGACAACGGCATTTGTACTAGGAAAAAGTCCTGCAGTTGCCCTGGAGCAATAGTAACATCAGCGCCATATCGTAGACGGCTCAGCGAAATATCCCCCATGGGAATATAATGCATACGGGCATCAAGGCGTTGATGTGGGTTGAGTAAATGAAACTGATGGGGCTTCATCACCCGACCAACCATGGACTTGATCTCCTCGGGATCTGCGGATGTAAACAATAAGCGCTCGGAAGAACAGAGCTGATTTTCAATCTGAGGTGCAGGTGAATGGGGCCACGAGTTGCTCAACATCGGAGGTACCTCCAAAATTATTTTTCAGCTTTATTTCATATTTGGTCAATCTTTAGCTGCATTGTTATCATTTTTTATATTTTTTATAAATTAATTCAAATGGTTATTGTATACGATTAATGATGTGACACTTCTTTTTAAGAGAAGAGTGATCCACTATTCAGGATAAAAGCAGTTATATTCCGTTTTTAATTAACATCTCATTAATTATTTTTTAACCAAATGTAAATTGAACATAGCATAAACAGTTTTCCTTACCTAGCTAAAAACGTGCAGAAACTATCCAAAAAATGCAAAAAAATAGAAACTATGTGGTTATTGTGATGGTGCTAACAATATAAAATATAACGTTATTTTAATAATTTAATTAGCTAATTATTCATGATTTATCATGTTGTTGTTTCTATTTATCTATCGATTAGTGAATTTATCAATTTAATTATCTAGTTAGTTTTGTTATGTTGAATCAAATAGCTAATACCTTTATTTTTATAGGGGTTATTTACTGCAATTATATTATTTGTTGCATCATTAATTTATTTTTTGAGGTTAATTCTTTTCAGTTATTTTGCTGAAAAAGAGTATTTTCTAGTTGTTTTCATTGGCGATTTGTCCCCTATCTGCAAGCCTTATCCACTCTCTGCATAAATCTAATATCCATGATTAATCATGGATTGACCTTTCATTAACAAAAAGGATACAAGAAAGAAACACAAAAAAGATAAAAACGTTCTGACGTTTACGGGTGAGGTAAAAATGGCTGAGCGATCGTTTATACAAGAAGTTGAAAAATTACGACAAGGGCAAGGGGAAACGTTTAGTGGTGAAGGCATTCTTGCTGTCACAAAAGCACTATTGGAATCAGGTGTTTCTTATGTTGCTGGCTACCAAGGTGCGCCTATTTCACACTTAATGGATGTACTTGCTGACGCACAAGATATTTTATCTGAGTATGGAATACGTTTTGAAAACAGTGCCAGTGAAGCAACGGCGGCCGCAACCCTCGCGGCTTCCGTGAACTATCCTCTTCGCGGAGCAGTAACTTTTAAAGCAACTGTGGGTACTAACGTCGCTTCTGATGCTCTAGCAAACCTAGCCTCTGGCGGGGTACTGGGTGGGGCACTGATCATTGTTGGGGAAGATTACGGCGAAGGTTCGTCTATTATGCAAGAGCGTAGCCATGCTTTCGCGATGAAGTCTCAGATGTGGTTACTTGACCCTCGTCCTAATTTGCCATCTATTGTTCAAGCGGTAAAAGATGGGTTTGATCTTTCTGAAGCGAGTAATACGCCTGTCATGTTACAGATGCGTATTCGCTCTTGCCATGTTCATGGGCAATTCATTTGCTCTGATAATCAACACCCTAAATTTACCGTAAAAGATGCCCTCGAAAACCCGACAAGAGACGTTAGCCGTATTGTTTTGCCGCCAGCAAGTTTCTTGCACGAAAAAGAAAAAATTGAAGCACGTTGGCCTGCTGCAATTAAATTTATCCAACAGCGTGAGCTGAATGAATTTTTTGCTGAAGACGCAGAAGATGTGGGCATTGCATTACAAGGGGGGTGCTATAACACGTTGATCCGCGCTTTAAACCAAATTGGATTAGCGGATGTTTTTGGTAACAGCCAAATACCGTTATACGTGATGAATGTGGCCTATCCTCTAATTGATGATGAATTTGAGCGTTTTTGCCGCAATAAAAAGGCCATTCTTATTCTAGAGGAAGGGCAACCGAACTTTGTAGAGCAAAACGTAGCAAATATCCTACGCCAACGAAATATTGATATTGAATTACATGGCAAGGATATGTTGCCGATGGCAGGTGAATACAATACAGCGACTGTGCTTGCTGGCTTGCGTTCTTTCCTTGAACATTACGGAAAAATTGAGCCTCAAGTTAAAGCCGCTGCAAAGCAAATCCGTATTCCAACCATTAACATTACCACTCAACAGCTTGATGACCCTCTACCTGAATATGTGAATGCAGCAGAGCCAACATTAGATAGCTCGGTACATGCACGCCCACCCGGTTTTTGTACTGGCTGCCCAGAAAGGCCTATTTTTACTGCGATGAAACTGGTTGAACGTGAATTGGGTGAACACCATGTCAGTGCAGATATTGGTTGCCATTTATTTTCCATACTGCCTCCTTTTAATTTAGGTAATACCACCATGGGATATGGGCTGGGAGGTGCGGGTGCTGCGGCCTTGAATGCAAAAGCAGGGAAGCGCGCTATTTCAGTTATGGGGGATGGCGGCTTTTGGCATAACGGCTTAACCAGTGGTATTGCGAATAGCGTGTTTAATCGTAGTGATAATTTAACCATTGTTGTTGATAACAGCTATACATCAGCAACGGGTGGACAAGATATTCTTTCATCAACCGCTTTAAACCCAACGCGTAGCACGGGCCATGAAATCGAAAAGGCCGTGAAAGGGGTCGGTGTGAATTGGGTTAAAACCATTAAACACACTTATGACCTGAAAACCATGACTAACACATTACGTGAAGCTTTAACTACTGATGAGAAAGGGCCAAAAGTTCTCATTGCACAAAGCGAATGTATGTTGAATAAACAGCGACGTGAAAAGAAAAAGGTTCGTACTGATGTTGCTGCGGGTAAACGAGTCGTGCGTGAACGTTTCGGTATCGACCCTGATACATGTACGGGAGATCACTCCTGTATTCGTTTATCAGGGTGCCCATCTTTATCCATCAAGCCCAACCAAGACCCATTGAGAACTGACCCAGTTGCAACAGTAATGGATAGCTGTGTGGGCTGCGGCTTATGCGGTGAGGTTTCTCATGCCGCTGTTTTATGCCCTTCATTTTTTAAAGCCCAGATTATCACTAATCCAACTGGCTGGGACAAGCTATGCCACCGTATTCGTGGTTGGTTTATTGGTTATTTACAACGTCGTGATTCGCGTCGTCGTGAACAATTCAGTTTTTAAGGGGGAATAAATGCTTTCATCCTCAATAGCATTGCAGCCCATCAAAATAGCGATTTTAGCGATGGGTGGTGAAGGTGGCGGAGTTCTTGCGGATTGGATAGTCAATCTAGGCGAAGAAAATGGTTATTTTGCGCAAACAACTTCAGTACCTGGTGTTGCCCAGCGTACGGGAGCGACGATTTATTATGTCGAGTTATTTCCTGGCGCAGATAACTTACAAACGCCACGCCCAGTTTTAGCCCTGATGCCTATGCCGGGTGATGTTGATGTAGTACTGGCTTCTGAGTTAATGGAAGCGGGCAGAGCAGTTCAACGGGGTTTTGTTACACCAGAACGGACGACCTTAATCAGCTCGACACACCGTGTTTACTCAATTGCTGAAAAGTCAGCGATGGGAGATGGGCGCGTCGATAGCCAAGCACTTATTCGTCACGCAAGTTCATCTGCCCGCCAGTTTATTCATTTTGATATGTCACAAGCGGCACAGGATACAGGCAGTGTCATCAGCGCGGTTCTATTTGGTGCGTTGTTTGGTTCAGGGGTCTTACCCTTTAGCCGCACGCAATTTGAGGAAACGATTGTTCGTGGTGGCGTCGGTGTAAAACCAAGCTTGCGTGCTTTCGCATTAGGTGCCGAAAAGTCAGTACACCCGGAAGAGCCTTACCAAGCGCCATCAGCACAAAACGTGATACATACACCTAAAAACAAGCAAGTTTCAGCGTTACTAGCGCGTGTCGAAAATGAATTTTCTCCTCATGTGCATTATCTGGTCACCGAAGGCATCCGTCGGCTTATTGATTACCAAGACCCTGCTTATGCCACGTTGTACTTGAATCGCCTTAATAACCTGTTTGCGCAAAATGGTGGCCAAGATGAGCGGTTACAGCGGGCACTTGCACGCCATTTGGCCCTTTGGATGTCTTATGAGGACACCATCCGTGTGGCTGACCTGAAAATCCGTGATAGCCGATTTGCGCGAGTACGCGATGAAGTACAGGCAAAAGATAACCAATTATTGAATATCAATGAATTTATGCATCCACGCATTGAAGAAATCTGCGAAACGCTTCCCAAAAATTTAGGTCGCTGGTTAATGCGTCCACATTGGTTACACAAAGCGCTTCGCAAAGTGACAGAAAAAGGGCGCACCATCACTACCAGTTCTTTCTTTGGTTTTTTACAGTTGTATCTATTAGCTGCTTGGCGAAAAGGACGGCGTTCGACGTTACGTTATCAACTTGAAACACAACGGATTGAAAAGTGGCTAGAGCTAGTGGCTCAGGCTGCACAAACCAACCCTGCACTAGCTGCAGAAATTACGCAGTGCCAGCGTGTGGTTAAGGGGTATAGCGATACACATGCTCGAGGGTTGCGTAATTTCCAAATATTAATGGATATCGTTGCCCAGCAGGGTAGCAAGTTAGCGCCAATTAATTTGCGGGAACTGCGTGAAGCTGCATTGGCTGATGAACATGGAAAAGAATTAGAAAAATGTCGCCAACGGCTGGCTATAAATTAAGGGTAAATCATGAGCTTACTGAAATTTTCTAGACCACATAAAATTCATTTTTCGCAGTGTGACCCTGCTGGGATCGTTTTTTATCCCCAGTATTTTGTGATGTTTAACAACCTACTTGAACACTGGTTTGATGAACTCATTCCTCAAGGGTTTGCCGGTTATATCCTTGAACAACGGTTTGGGTTGCCGACCGTGCACTTAGACGCTGAGTTTACCGCGATTAGCCGTATGGGGGATGAAGTGATGCTAGAGCTTCATGTCGAACGTATTGGTAGCAAATCTTTGACCTTACGTCAGCGCTGCATAGGGAGAGAGGGGGAATTACGCATGCAAGTGACACAAACTTATGTCACCACCTCGCTAGTGACACATCAAGCTATTCCTATACCCGACATTCTGTATCAGGCGTTAACTGCTCAACAACCCGTAAGCGCAAAAGGGGAAATATGATGAATATTGTATGTATTGGTGGTGGGCCTGCAGGCTTATACTTTGGGTTACTGATGAAACGGCAAAATCCTCAAAATCGGGTTGTGGTAGTGGAACGCAATCGGCCATATGACACTTTTGGGTGGGGGGTCGTATTTTCAGATGCAACACTGCATAACTTACGCCGTGCAGACCCTGAGTCGGCAGAGACCATTGCTGCGGAATTCAGTCACTGGGATGACATTGATGTGCATTTCAAAGGGACTTGCCACCGCAGTGGGGGGCATGGCTTTATTGGTATAGGGCGTAAAAAATTACTCAATATCTTGCAAGACCGCTGCCTTGAACTAGGTGTCGAGCTAGTATTCGAAACTCAAGTCACGGACGATCAAGACATCGCCCGTCAGTACCAAGCCGATTTAGTCATTGCGTCCGATGGTATTAACAGCGCGGTACGTACGCGTTATGAAGAGGTATTTAAACCAGATATTGACCCGCGTCGTTGCCGTTTTGTTTGGTTAGGTACTAAAAAGATTTTCGATGCATTTACCTTCCTATTCGCCGAAAATGAACACGGTTGGTTCCAAGTTCATGCCTATCAATTTCAAGAGGGGTTATCAACCTTTATCGTTGAAACGACAGAAGAAACTTGGCTAAAAGCAGGTATTGACCAGATGTCGCAAGAAGATGGGATTACCTACTGTGAAAACTTGTTTGCTCCATGGCTTGAAGGGGAAAAATTGATGGCTAATGCTGCGCATTTACGTGGCGCAGCAATTTGGATCCGTTTCCCTCGGGTCATTTGTGATAACTGGGTACACTGGACTCAACCAACATCAGGGAAAGATGTACCTATCGTGTTAATGGGGGATGCGGCTCACACTGCGCACTTTTCTATCGGTTCAGGCACCAAATTAGCCTTAGAAGATGCGATTGAGCTGTGTGAAAGCCTGAAAACTGCAAAAGGTGATTTACGCAATGGGCTAGCACATTATCAGCAAGTACGTAGCGTGGAAGTCCTGAAAATTCAGAATGCGGCGCGTAATTCCACCGAGTGGTTCGAAAATGTTAGCCGCTATGAAAACCTTGCTCCCGAGCAGTTTGCTTATTCTTTGTTAACGCGCTCTCAACGTATTTCCCATGAAAATCTGCGTGTTCGTGATACTCCTTGGCTGGAAAAATACGAACAGTGGTTCGCCGCGCAAGCGGGTGTCACACCGCCAGTCAATATACCGCCAATGCTGACACCTTATCAGTTACGTGGGGTTACCTTGAGTAACCGTGTGGTGGCTTCACCGACCTTATTATACAGCGCCAATCAAGGCGTGGTTGAAGACTTCCATTTGGTACACCTAGGGAGCCGTGCGTTAGGAGGAATAGGGTTAGTCATGGCAGAAATGACGGCTATCGCCCCAGATGCACGTGTCACTGAGGGGTGTGCTGGGTTATGGAATGACGAGCAAGTCTCGGCATGGCAGCGCATAACGACTTTTATACATCAAAATACCAGTGCCAAAATTGGTATTCAATTGGGTCATGCAGGGCGTCGAGGGTCAACTCAGCGTGGTTGGGAAAATGAAAATCACCCACTGAAAGAAGGGAACTGGCCACTAGTTTCTGCTTCTGCTCTACCGTATTTACCCAATATTTCACAAACACCGGCAGAACTTACTGAAGCACAAATGGCAATAATAACTAACCAATTTGTCGCCGCTGCCAAGCGTGCTGAGGCAGCAGGGTTTGATTGGCTTGAATTACAAGCTGGTCATGGTTATTTACTGTCGAGCTTTATTTCTCCATTAACCAACCAACGTACCGATGTGTATGGCGGGGTGTTAGAAAATCGCCTGCGTTTTCCATTGGCAGTGATCAGCGCAGTACGCCAAGTGTGGTCAAAACCATTGTCAGTACGTCTTTCCAGTACCGACTGGGTAGACGGGGGGACCACTGTAGATGATGCGGTGCAAATTGCTCGTGCGATGAAACAAGTGGGAGTCGACATGGTGGATTGTTCTTCAGGGGAGGTTTCGCCGCAACAGCAGCCGGTGTATGGCCGGATGTACCAGACACCAATGGCTGACCGCATTCGTAACGAAGCCGGGGTCCCGGGG